>NZ_JBEYFP010000019.1:0-37292 GCF_040634455.1 Kitasatospora sp. NPDC007106 | reverse complement strand
GCGGCCGCGGCGGAGCCCGCCCCGGCCGTCCCGGCCGCGCTGCCGAGCGCGATCACCAACGGCCTCGGCGTGCCGGTGAACGACGAGCCGGCAGCCGCCCGGATCGCGCCCCGGTCGGCGACGGCCAGCTCCACGGGCGGGGTGCACTCCGCGCTCGCCGACGTCGAGACCGAGTTCGGTGCCCTCCCGGAGGGACGCTTCCTCGACCGCGAGCGGAGCTGGCTGGCGTTCAACGAGCGGGTGCTGGAACTCGCCGAGGACCCGGACATCCCGCTGCTGGAGCGGGCCAAGTTCCTCGCGATCTTCGCCAGCAACCTGGACGAGTTCTTCATGGTCCGGGTCGCCGGCCTCAAGCGCCGGATCGCCACCGGCGTGGCCACCAGGAGCGCCTCCGGACTGCAGCCGCGCGAGGTGCTGGACCTGATCTGGCGGCGCGCGCGCGAGCTGATGGCCCGCCACGCGGCGTCCTTCCAGCACGAGGTGCTGCCCGACCTGGCCGCCGAGGGCATCGAGGTGGTCCGCTGGCCCGAGCTCCTGGAGAAGGAGCAGGCCCGGCTGCACACGCTCTTCCGCCAGCAGATCTTCCCGGTGCTGACGCCGCTGGCCGTCGACCCGGCGCACCCCTTCCCGTACATATCCGGCCTCAGCCTGAACCTGGCCGTCGTGGTGCGGAACCCGGTCTCCGGGCACAAGCACTTCGCCCGGGTGAAGGTGCCGCAGTCGCTGTCCCGCTTCCTGGAGGCGTCGCCGCAGCGGTACGTCCCGCTGGAGGACGTGATGGGGGCGCACCTAGAGGAGCTCTTCCCGGGCATGGAGGTGCTCGCCCACCACGCCTTCCGGGTGACCCGCAACGAGGACCTGGAGGTCGAGGAGGACGACGCCGAGAACATCCTCAAGGCGCTGGAGAAGGAGCTCATGCGGCGGCGCTTCGGCCCGCCCGTCCGCCTGGAGGTCGAGGAGTCGATCGACCCGTACATCCTCGACCTGCTGGTGCGCGAGCTGAACGTCAGCGAATCCGAGGTGTTCCCGCTGCCCGGGCCGCTCGACCTGACCGGGCTGTTCGGCATCTCCGACCTGGACCGGCCGGAGCTGAAGTACCCGAAGTTCGTCGCGGGCACCGCGCGCGGGCTGACCGACGTGGAGTCGGCGTCCCAGCCGGACATCTTCGCCGCGATGCGCGAGCGGGACGTGCTGCTGCACCACCCGTACGACAGCTTCTCCACCTCGGTGCAGGCCTTCCTGGAGCAGGCCGCGGCCGACCCGCACGTGCTGGCGATCAAGCAGACGCTGTACCGGACCTCCGGTGACTCGCCGATCGTCGACGCGCTGATCGACGCGGCCGAGTCCGGCAAGCAGGTCCTCGTCCTGGTGGAGATCAAGGCCCGCTTCGACGAGCAGGCCAACATCAAGTGGGCCCGCAAGCTGGAGGAGTCCGGCTGCCACGTGGTGTACGGCCTGATCGGGCTGAAGACGCACTGCAAGCTGTCCCTGGTGGTCCGGCAGGAGGGCGAGACGCTCCGCCGCTACGCGCACGTCGGCACCGGCAACTACCACCCGAAGACCGCCCGGCTCTACGAGGACCTCGGTCTGCTGACCGCGGACCCGCAGGTCGGCGCGGACCTCTCGGACCTCTTCAACCGGCTGTCCGGGTACTCGCGCCGCGAGTCCTACCGGCGCCTGCTGACCGCGCCGCGCGGGCTGCGGGACGGCCTGGTCTCGCGGATCCACGGGGAGATCGCGCACCACCGGGCCGGCCGTCCGGCGTACGTGAAGATCAAGGTCAACTCGATCGTCGACGAGGCGGTGATCGACGCGCTGTACCGGGCCTCGCAGGCCGGCGTGCCGGTGGAGGTGTGGGTGCGCGGCATCTGCGCGATCCGCCCCGGCGTCGCCGGGCTGAGCGAGAACGTCCGGGTGCGCAGCGTGCTCGGCCGGTTCCTGGAGCACTCGCGGATCTTCGTGTTCGGTAACGGCGGCGAGCCCGAGGTGTGGTTCGGCAGCGCGGACATGATGCACCGCAACCTGGACCGCCGGATCGAGGCGCTGGTGCGGGTCTCCGACCCGGCGCACCGGGCGGAGCTGTCCGGGCTGCTCGACCTCGGGGTCTCCGACGAGACCGAGTCCTGGCACCTCGGTGCCGACGGGAGCTGGACTCGGCACTCGACCGACGCCGAGGGCAGGCCGCTGCAGCACGTCCAGGACCTGTTCATCGCCTCGCGCAAGCGCCACCGGAACGCGACCGCGGGCCGCTGACCACTGCCCGGGCCGTCGCCCGCGCCCCCGGTTCCGGCGGTGGCCGGGACGGCGGCCGCGGCGGCCCGGGACGACCACACGGGGGAGTCCTTGTCATGACCGATTCGCCGATGACGGCCCCGGCGGCGCCGAGCGCGTCCGCGGGGGAAGTCCTCTCCGGCTACCTCACCACCCAGGCCGGCGCGTTCCTGCGCGCCCTGCCGCAGGCGGTGGGCGAGGCCGGGTCGAGACCGGGCTCGCTCCCGGCCTCGGCGGCGGGTGCGGACGACCTCCTGCGCGCCGTCCGGCGGATCGGCGGTGCCCTGCACACCTTCGGCGCCGCCTTCGAACCCGGCTGGACCGGTGAGCTGCGGACGGAGCTGGCCTGGCTGCTCGACCTGCTCGGTCGGGAGCCCGGCTACCGGCGCCGGTCGTCCCGGTTGCTCGCCGCGCTGGACTCGCTGAGCGACACCGGCTCCGAGTCGCCCGGCATGCTGGCCGGGCACGCCGGTGCGCCCAAGGCCCGTGCGCTGCTGGAGCGGCAGCTCACCCTCGCCCGGACGAGGACGCACACCGCGCTGCTGCAGGAACTGCGGACGGCGCGGCTGCACGCGCTGGCCGACCGGATGACGCTGCTGAGCGGCGAGGTGCCGCTGCTGGACGAGGTGGCCGGGCGGGGCGGCGGCGCACTGGTGCAGCACGCCGCCGGGGCGCTCGGCGCACTCGCCGCGGCGGCCGAGCGGCTGCCGCTGGCCCGCGCGGCGGAGCCGTACGGCGGTGACGGCCTGCACCGGCTCGCGGTGCTGCCCGCGGCCCGCAGCGCCTCCCCCTCCGACGCCGACGCGCTGCTGGCGGCGGACGACGAGCCCTGGCACCGCGTCCGGGTGCTGGCGAAGCGGGCCCGCTACGCGCTGGAGGTGTGCGGGGTGCCGACCGCCGAGCTGGACCGGCTGGACGCGGTGCTCGACCGCCACCGGGACGCCTCGGACGCCGCCGCCACCGCCTCCACCGCGGCCCGTACGCCGCGGATCACGCCGGCGACCGCGTACGTGCTCGGTGTGGTGCATGCTGATCAGCGACTGGAGGTGGAGGCGGCGCGGTACGCCTTCGGCCACCAGTGGCCGAAGCTCCCGCACCACGGATGGCACGAATGGGCGACCGTCTGACCGCAGCGCAGCACCGCGCTGCCAATCCCTTCCGCGTCCGGCTCGCCGGGCGGTCCCGGCGCGGCGGCGCGCCCGCCATGCGGGCCGCCGTGCCCGGCTACGGGCCGACCGTGCTGGCCGCCGGCGGGGTGCTCTGGGTGCCCGGCGGGCCGAAGAAGGACGGCCGAGGCCTGAAGAAGCCGAGGATCGCCGTGATCCACCGGCCGAAGTACGACGACTGGAGCCTGCCCAAGGGCAAGCTCGAACCCGGCGAGGGCTGGCAGGCGGCGGCGCTGCGCGAGCTGCGCGAGGAGACCGGGATGCACTGCGTCCTGGGCCAGGAGCTGCCCGCGCAGCACTACCTGGTCGACGGCCGGCCCAAGGAGGTGCGCTACTGGGCGGCGGTGCCGACCAGTGGCGCGTTCACCCCCGGGCGCGAGGTCGACCGGCTGGAATGGCTTCCCCCGAAGAAGGCGAAGGCCCGTCTCACGCACGTCCGGGACCGTGCCCTGGTGGACGCGCTGCTCGTCCTGCTGGGCGGCGCACGGGCCTGAACGGGCGCCGCCCGGCACACCCCGCGGCCGTGTTCCGCCGCAGGTCAGCAGTGCCCCGGCGGGGCCGTCCCGGGTGATCTCACCGCGCCCTCACCGTGACGCAACCGTTACTACCGACCTCGGTTTCCCGCCAGCCGTTCGAGGTTCACCATCCGTTCATTTGCGACCGCCTGACGCGTCACCTGCCCGGCCTACCTTCGGGACCACCGGAGGGCCGAACGGGCCCCGGACCACAGCGAAACCCGCGCTGATCGAGCCATCGACGAGCTCGTCAGGGCGCCGGGTTTGCCTCAGAAAGGGACACCCAGTGAAGCTCCAGCGGAACGGCTCCAAGGCCCTCGCCATCGGTGCCATGGCGCTCGTCGGCACGCTGTCGCTCGCGGCCTGCGGTACGGACGACAACTCGACCAGCAGCTCGGGCAGCAGCGCCGCGGCCTCCGGTGCGGCCCCCGCCGCCCAGATCGCCTGCGGCAAGGGCGGCCAGCTGCTGGGTGCGGGTTCGACCGCCCAGACCAACGCGATCGACGTCTGGAAGGCCGCCTTCGGCTCCGCCTGCTCCGGCTCGACCATCACCTACGGCGGCGGCGGCTCCGGCGCCGGCGTCCAGCAGTTCAACCAGGGCAAGGTCGCCTTCGCCGGCTCCGACTCGGCCCTCAAGCCCGCCGAGGTCGACGCTTCGAAGCAGGTCTGCACCGGCGGCCAGGGCGTCAACCTGCCGATGGTCGGCGGCCTGATCTCGATCGTCTTCAACGTCGAGAACGTCGACAAGCTCGTCCTCGACGGCCCGACCGTCGCCAAGATTTTCGACTCGCAGA
Source organism: Kitasatospora sp. NPDC007106 (assembly GCF_040634455.1). NCBI lineage: Bacteria > Bacillati > Actinomycetota > Actinomycetes > Kitasatosporales > Streptomycetaceae > Kitasatospora > Kitasatospora sp. NPDC007106. The sequence continues at coordinate 32,546 of NZ_JBEYFP010000019.1, read as the reverse complement.
TCACCAAGTGGAACGACCCGGCGATCGCCGCGCTGAACCCGGGCGTCGCCCTGCCGGACGCGCCGATCCAGGCCATCCACCGCTCGGACGACTCGGGCACCACCGCCAACCTGACCGGCTACCTGGCCAAGGCCTCCGGCGGCGCCTGGACCTACCCGGCCAGCAAGACCTGGGCGGGCAAGGGCGGCCAGTCCGCCAACGGCTCGGCCGGCGTCTCCGCGCAGGTCAAGCAGGTCAAGAACTCGATCAGCTACGTCGAGCTCTCCTACGCCCAGACCAACAGCCTGAAGAGCGCCGCCATCAACACCGGCGCCTCCAAGCCGGTCGACGCGACCGCCGTGAACGCCGCCACCACCTTCGCCAAGGCGAAGATCGCCGGCACCGGCAGCGACCTGGCCCTGAGCCTCGACTACGCGACCAAGGACGAGGGCGCCTACCCGATCGTCCTGGTCACCTACGAGATCGTCTGCGACAAGGGCAACAAGGCCGAGAGCCTCGACACGCTGAAGTCCTTCCTGACCTACACCGTCAGCGACGCCGGCCAGCAGGCCATCGGCGCCAAGGGCTACGTCCCGCTGCCGAAGGAGCTCTCCTCCAAGGTCCAGGCCGTCATCCCGACCCTGGCCTGACCCCCGCACCACCGGTGGGGCGGCCCTCAGAGGGGGGACGGGCCGCCCCGCCGGAAGCACCACACCAAGAGCACCACACGTCCGGGGCACCGCCGCCAGGTGCCGTCCCCCACGGGGGCAGCACCGTCAGACCGGAGTAGACGATCATGACTTCATCCCCCCCTGCCGCCGCACGGGGCAGGGCCCGCCGGAGCCGGAGCGACAGCCGGCTCGGCGACAGCATCTTCTTCAACCTCTCCCGGGGGTCGGGCATCCTGCTGCTGGTCATCATGGCCGCGATCGCAGGCTTCCTCGCCTACCGCTCGGGCATCGCGCTGTCCAAGGACGAGGGCAACTTCCTCACCACCTTCGAGTGGAACCCGGACGCGCCCAAGCCGGTCTTCGGCATCGCCGTCCTCACCTTCGGCACCATCGTCAGCGCGCTGATCGCCATGGTGATCGCGGTGCCGGTCGCCGTCGGCATCGCGCTGTTCATCTCGCACTACGCCCCCCGCCGCATCGCACAGCCCTTCGCCTACCTGGTCGACCTGCTCGCCGCGGTGCCCAGCATCGTCTACGGCCTGTGGGGCGTGCTGTTCCTGGTCCCGCACATGGACGGCCTGACCGCGTGGATGGACCAGTACCTCGGCTGGACGTACGTCTTCGACCAGACCCAGGCCGGCGTCACCCCGCGCAACCTCTTCACCGTCGGCATCCTGTTGGCGATCATGGTCCTGCCGATCATCACCGCGGTCAGCCGCGAGGTCTTCCGGCAGGTCCCGCGGATGCACGAGGAGGCGGCCCTCGCCCTCGGCGCCACCCGCTGGGAGATGATCCGCACCGCGGTGCTGCCCTTCGGCCGCCCCGGCATCATCTCCGCCTCGATGCTCGGCCTCGGCCGCGCGCTCGGCGAGACCATCGCCGTCGCCATCGTGCTCTCCGCCAACAGCATCCTCTCGCTGCATGTCCTCGACCCCGGCGGCGGCACCTTCGCGCAGAACATCGCGCTCAAGTTCAACGAGGCCCAGCCGTTCGGCCGTGACGCCCTCATGGCCTCCGGCCTGGTCCTCTTCGTGATCACCCTGCTGGTGAACGGCGCCGCCCGACTGATCATCGCGCGCCGCAAGGAGTACTCGGGGGCCAACGCATGAGCACCGCGACCACCATTGCGGACCCGGCTCCGCAGCTGCGCCGCAACCTGACCACCGCACGGCTCCCCAAGTGGGCGCCGGCCGGCGTCGCGCTCCTCTCGATCGGCCTCGGCTGCGCCGTCGGCGCCGGCGCCGGACTCGCCAGCCACCTGCAGTGGGGCATGATCGCCGCCGCGCTCTTCGTGGTGCTGAGCTACGCGCTCTCCGCCCGCGTTGAGGGCCGCCGCCAGGCCAAGGACCGGCTCGCCACCGCGGTGGTCTGGGTCGCCTTCATCCTGGCCGTCGTCCCGCTGGTCGCGCTGACCTTCTACACCGTGCAGCAGGGCCTGGAAGTGCTGGACGGCAACTTCCTGACCCACTCCATGAAGAACGTGATCTCCTCCGGCCCCGGCGGCGGCATCTACCACGCGCTGATCGGCACCCTGGAGCAGGTCCTGCTGGCGACCCTGATCGCCGCCCCGATCGGTCTGCTGACCGCGGTCTACCTGGTGGAGTACGGCCGCGGCCGGCTCGCCAAGTGGGTCACCTTCTTCGTCGACGTCATGACGGGCGTGCCGTCGATCGTCGCCGGTCTGTTCATCCTCTCGCTCTGGAACATCCTGCTCGGGTTCGAGTACTCGGGCTTCTCCGGCAGCCTCGCGCTGGCCATCCTGATGATGCCGGTCGTCGTCCGCTCCACCGAGGAGATGCTCAAGCTCGTCCCGAACGAGCTGCGCGAGGCCTCGTACGCCCTGGGCGTGCCGAAGTGGAAGACCATCCTGCGCATCGTGCTGCCGACCGCGATCGGCGGCATCACCACCGGTGTGATGCTGGCCGTCGCCCGCATCACCGGCGAGACCGCGCCGGTCATGATGCTGGTCTTCGGCGCCGACGCCATCAACGGCGACCCCTTCAACGGACCGCAGCAGTCGCTGCCGCTCTACATCTGGCAGCAGTACTCGATGGTCAACAACGACTTCGGCTACGCCCGCGCCTGGGGCGCCGCGCTGGTGCTGATCTTCTTCGTGATGGGGCTCAACCTCGTCGCGCGGGGCATCGCACGCTGGCGCTCGCCCAAGGGCGGACGCTGACCCGACTGACGTACGAGACGAGAGAAGAGAAAGACCATGGCCAAGCGCATCGACGTCAGCGGACTGTCCGCCTACTACGGAGCCACCCGCGCCATCGAGGACATCTCGATGACCATCGAGCCCCGCTCCGTGACGGCCTTCATCGGCCCGTCCGGCTGCGGCAAGTCCACCTTCCTGCGCACCCTCAACCGCATGCACGAGGTCATCCCCGGTGCCCGCGTCGAGGGCAAGGTGATGCTGGACGACGAGAACCTGTACGCCTCCAACGTCGACCCGGTCGCCGTGCGCCGCTCGGTCGGCATGGTGTTCCAGCGGCCGAACCCCTTCCCCACCATGTCGATCTACGACAACGTGGTGGCCGGCCTCAAGCTCGCCGGCGTGCGGAGGAAGTCCGTGCTGGACGGCGTGGTGGAGAAGTCCCTCAAGGGCGCCAACCTCTGGAACGAGGTCAAGGACCGGCTGAACAAGCCCGGCGCCGGCCTCTCCGGCGGCCAGCAGCAGCGCCTGTGCATCGCCCGCGCCATCGCGGTCGAGCCCCAGGTCCTGCTGATGGACGAGCCCTGCTCCGCCCTCGACCCGATCTCCACCCTCGCCATCGAGGACCTGATCGGCGAGCTGAAGTCCCAGTACACGATCGTCATCGTGACCCACAACATGCAGCAGGCGGCCCGCGTCTCCGACCGCACCGCCTTCTTCAACCTGGCCGGCGTCGGCCAGCCGGGCAAGCTGATCGAGCTGGACGACACCCAGCGGATCTTCTCCAACCCGTCCGTGCAGGCGACCGAGGACTACATCTCCGGCCGCTTCGGCTGACCGGGCCGGGCTCCCCGGAGCCCCACCGACTACTTCGCGGTGCTGCATGGCGGTGCCGCCGCGAAGTACGCAGGGCCCGCCCCCGTGATGTGGGGGCGGGCCCTGCACCCTTCCGGGCGGGCTCGTCGGGGATCAGAGGAAGAGCAGGTCCACGACGCCGTACATCGCGGCGGCCACCAGGGCGGCCGCCGGCATGGTGATGAACCAGCCGAGCACGATGTTCTTGGCGACGCCCCAGCGGACCGCGCGGATCCGCTTGGTGGCACCCACACCCATGATCGCCGAGGTGATCACGTGGGTGGTGGAGATCGGCGCCGCGTAGACGAACGACGTGATGTACATGACGGTCGACGCCGTGGCCTCGGAGGCGAAGCCCTGCGGCGGGTCCAGCTCGATGATCTTGCGGCCGAGGGTCCGCATGATCCGCCAGCCGCCCGCGTAGGTGCCCAGCGACAGCATGGTCGCGCAGGACACCTTCACCCAGATCGGGATGTCGCCGGTGGCCTGGTGGCCCGAGATGGTGAGCGCCATCACCACGATGCCCATGGTCTTCTGGGCGTCCTGCAGGCCGTGGGCCAGGGCCATGGCGGCGGCCGAGGCGGTCTGCGCGACCCGGAAGTTGCGCTTGGCGCGGTGCGGGTTGGCCCGGCGGAAGATCCACAGGATGCCCAGCATGACCAGGAAGCCGCCGACGAGGCCGACCACCGGCGAGACCACCATCGGGATGATGATCTTGTCGACGACGCCGCTCCAGATCACCGCGGTGCCGCCGGCCAGCGCCGCACCCACCAGGCCGCCGAACAGGGCGTGCGAGGAGGACGAGGGGAGGCCGAAGTACCAGGTGACCAGGTTCCAGGTGATCGCGCCGACCAGTGCGGCGAAGAGGATCGCCATGCCCTGGCTGCCCGTGGGCGTCTCGATGATGCCGCTGGAGACGGTGTGCGCCACCCCCGAACCGAGGAAGGCGCCGGCCAGGTTCATGACCGCGGCCATCGCCAGCGCCGCCCGCGGGGTCAGCGCCCGGGTGGAGACCGAGGTGGCGATCGCGTTCGCCGAGTCGTGGAAGCCGTTGGTGTAGGTGAAGAAGAAGGCCACGCCGATGACGACGATGAGTGCTGCCGTGTCCACGGAGGTCAGGACTCCTTGACCGCGATGGTCTCCACCGTGTTCGCCACGTGCTCGAAGGCGTCGGCGGCCTCCTCCAGGACGTCGACGACCTGCTTCAGCTTCAGCACCTCGATCGCGTCGTACTGGCCGGAGAACAGGTGGGCCAGCAGCTTGCGGTGGATCTGGTCCGCCTGGTTCTCCAGCCGGTTGACCTCGATCCAGTACTCGGTGAGGTTCTGCATCGACCGCAGGTTCGGCATCGCCTCCGCGGTCAGCTCGGCGGCCCGCGCCAGCACCTCGATCTGCTGCTCGACACCCTTCGGCAGGGACTCGATGTCGTAGAGGACGACCAGGTCGACCGCCTCCTCCATGAAGTCCATGATGTCGTCCAGCGAACCGGCGAGGCTGTAGATGTCCTCACGGTCGAAGGGCGTGATGAAGGAGGAGTTCAGCTGGTGGAAGATCGCATGGGTGGTGTCGTCGCCGGCGTGCTCGGCGGCGCGCATGCGCTCGACGATCTCCGCGCGGGCCGACACGTCTGATCCCAGCAGTTCCAGCAGGAGCTTCGACCCGACGACGAGGTTCTCCGCCGCGGCGGCGAACATGTCGTAGAAGCTCGTCTCCTTCGGGGTCAGGCTAAAACGCACGGAAATCTCCGATGTGCGGGGTAGGGACTGAACGACTCTAGGCGTTCGTCGTCCCGGGCGTGCAAACGGGGTGTTGGCGCGGTTCCCCAGTCTGGCGGAACCCCGGCCGGATTGCTCCCGCCGTGCACGAGGAGATCCGTTCCCGGCCCGGACGGCGGAACATGCAGGGAGCCTCCCGTGTTGGACACTGGAGGTCCAGGGACGGCGACCAGGGAGACAGAGGCGGGCCGGATGACCACGATTCAGACGCGCACCGAGGACACCAGCACCCCCGGGGCCGCGGCCGGCACCCCCGACACCGCGGCCGGCGGCGACGACGTCACCGCCGAGGCCGGTGCGGCGCACCCGCACGGCGGTCCGCACGGCTACAGCGCCCAGAAGAACGAGCACCTCAAGCGGCTGCGCCGGATCGAGGGCCAGATCCGCGGCCTGCAGCGGATGGTCGACGAGGACGTCTACTGCATCGACATCCTCACCCAGGTCTCCGCCGGCACCAAGGCGCTGCAGTCCTTCGCCCTCTCGCTGCTGGAGGAGCACCTGCGGCACTGCGTGGCCGCCGCCGCCGAGCAGGGCGGCGCCGAACTCGACGGCAAGGTCGCCGAAGCCACCGCCGCCATCTCCCGGCTGCTGCGCACCTGAGCGCGGGTCACCCGCTGAACACCGGTCAGCGCGGGCACGGGCGGCGGGAACGACGGCCGTCGCCCCGACCCGCGCGGCGCGGCCCCGGCACCGCCGTCAGCCGGCGGGCGACCGTTCGGCGCCGTCCTGCCGCGGCGCCGCCGGCACCCGGTCGAGCAGCACCCGGTCGATCTGCTCGGTGGCCAGTTTCTCGTCGGAACTGGTCGATGCGGCGATCATGAGCTCGCCGGCCAGCTCGATCTCGTCGAGCGCGGTCTTGTCGTGGCCGCCCGCGCGGCCGTCCGAGGATGCCACCTGCACCACCCCTCCAGCGCCGCCTCCCGGCCAGGACGGCGGTACCCCGTCCTCCAGGGTAAGGAGGAGCGGCGCCCCGCCGTATGGCACGGACGGGTCATCTCTGCGGCCACAGGCACTAGGGTCGGCGGCCGGAACCTGGCTGCAGGCCCCCGGAGCCGTCACTTCGCAGGTGCCGAGGCCTTCGGCGAGTAGATGTCGGCGGAGGACGGCTCGGACGCCCGGACGGGGGTGCCGAAATCGGCCAGCGAGGTGGTCGAGACCACCTTCACCTGGTCCTTCGCCTCCTTGGAGCCCGCCACCCCGGCGAAGGCGAAGGTCTCCACCACCTTGTGCACCCGCCCCTGGGCGTCCAGCCACACCTCGTACGGCACCTGCTTCGCCGTGAAGGTCTGCGCGGCCATCCGCAGGCCGTCCGCGCCCCGGCCGCCGGTGGCCTCGGCCGCCTTGGCGAGGTCCAGGGTGCCCTTGTAGTGCTTGAGCTCGGTGCCGTCGACCGTCTCGGTGCCGACCAGCGCGGCCGACTCCGCGCCGCGCAGCGCGCCGGCGGCGCTGGCCGGGTCCGTGGCCCCGCTGCTGACCAGGTTGCCGTCGGGGAGCTGGCGGACGTCCAGCCGGACCCACTTGCCGGCCGGGACCTTGGCACCGCTGTTCTGCAGGTAGACCGTGCCCGGCAGGACGATCTCCTTGATCGTGCCGGTGGTGGCCGCGCCGGGCGGCACGTCGATCTCCAGCGTGCCGATCCGCTTCACGTAGTCGTAGCCGCCGGTGCCGTTGAACACGGCCTTCTTCTCCGCCGACTCGGTGACCAGCTCGGTGGTGGTGCGGGCCGAGCCCGTCCGGCCGGTGATGTCGGCCGCGGAGCGCACCGCGGTCAGGGGGTCGGCGGAGAGCACGTCCGCCGAGCCGCCCTGCGGCTCGGCGCCCCCGCCCGAGCAGGCGGACAGGACGGCTGCCAGCAGCGCCGCCGCCGCGGCGGTGCGGACGGGCTTCAGCTTCTTCACGATCGACACAACCCCCTCGGGCACCGATGCCCGGCAAGCAGCCACCCCGGATGGGCAGAGCTCTCCAGGGCCCAACGAGCCCGACCCGCAAGGGTTACGGTCGTCCCGGCGTACGGAATCGTCCGCGCGCCCCCGGTCGGCGCGTTACGGTGAAGCACGTGTCCAGCGACGTCCCGGCGGAGTCCGTGCCGGTCCCGCCCACCGCCCACCTGGTGGCTCTCCAGGAACGCGGATCGTTCTGCTTCGCCAGCTGCAGCTGCGGCTGGTTCGCCCCGGGGCGGCGCTCCCGCGACCGCGCCCGACGGGACGCCGACGAGCACCGGCGCGACGGCACCGCCTGACCGCCCGGCGGAGCGTCGGAGCGGGGCTCAGGCCGCCAGGTCGGACTCCGGCGCCGGCTGCTCGACCGCGGCGGGCTCGCGCCGCCGACGGCTGCGGCCGTCCCCGGCACCCCCGCGGGCCGGCCTGCGGGCGACCACCAGCGGCGCGGCCGCCGTCCTGGTGAGCGCGTGGCAGAACGGCACCAGCACCGCCATCGCCAGCGGCGCCAGCAGCAGCACCACGGCGGTGGCCAGGGCGAAACCGCCGATCACGTCCGTCGGGTAGTGCACGCCCATGTACATCCGGCAGAAGCCCTGCAGCAGGGCCAGCGCGCCCGCGACCAGGCCCAGCCGGCGGTTCACCAGCAGCAGGGCGACGGCGATGCCCATCGACATCGCCGAGTGGTCGCTGACGAAGGAGAGGGTGCCCTCCTTGCCCTCCACCAGGACCTCCAGCTCGGGATGGTCCACGAAGGGGCGCGGCCGGTCCACGATCGCCGAGATCGGCAGGTTCGCCAGCTCGGAGATCGCCACCGCCAGCGGCGCCCACAGCAGGCCGGCCACCGCCACCGGGGCGTCCGGCCGGCGGCGGGCCTGCAGCCAGGCCGTCAGGCAGACCGCGGCCAGGCCGAGCAGGATGCCGTACTCGCCGATCCACGAGACCGCGGAGTCCAGCCATCGCGGGGCCGAGACGGCCAGCCCGTTGATCGCGCGGAGCAGGCCCAGGTCGGGGTTGCCCGTGTCGGCGAGCAGCGTCGACACGCCGCACCTCCCTCTCTGTGTCCGGTGCACCGGCCCGGTGCACCGCCTGCGTCCCCCCGTCCCGGCAGGTCGCGGCCGGGGCATGGTCCGGTACGGAGCAACAACGTTCTGAGCAGGCCGGAGGGTTCCGCGGAGACCGCGCGTCACGGAAAATTGACTCGCCGTCCACCGTCCGCCCACACCCGGGGCGGTCCGGCGGCTCAGCTCTGCTTCGGGCCCTGGCCGCCGCTGATCGTACCGTCGGCGTTGCGGACGGGCAGAGCCGCGGCACCGTCCGGGGTGACCCGGGTGGCGCCGATGTAGTCGCGCTGGTCGATGGTGTCGTAGCGGATCACCGCACCGGTGTGCGGGGCGTCGATCATGTAGCCGCCGCCGACGTAGATCCCGACGTGGTGGATGGACCGCGGATCGTTCAGGTCGTTCGCGAAGAACACCAGGTCACCCGGGCGGAGTTGGTCCCGGGAGGGGTGCTCGCCGGCGTACCACTGGTCGTTGGCCACCCGGGGCAGGGCGATGCCGACGCTCTCGAACGCGGCCTGGGTGAGGCCCGAGCAGTCGAAGCGCCCCTGCTGCGAGGGCAGGCCCTCGCCGCCCCACAGGTACGGCGTGCCGAGCTTGGTCTGCGCGAAGTAGATCGCACCCGCGGCCTGCTGGGAGAGCCCGACCGCGGTCTGCGGGGCCGGCGCGGTGAAGCTCCTGGCCAGTGACTGGATGTTCTTCACGTAGCCCTGGGTCTCCCGGTAGCCCGGGACCCCGCCGGCCTTTATCACCGCGTACGGGCCGGCGTTGTAGGCGGCCAGCATGTTCGCCTGCCGGTCGCCGGGCACGGTGGAGACGTCCTTGGCCAGTGCGCAGTCGTAGGTGGCGGCCGAGGCGATGGCGTCCGCCGGGTCCCAGATGTCGCGCCGGCCGTCGCCGTTGGCGTCCACCCCGTAGGTGGCCCAGGTGCCCTCCAGGAACTGCGCCATGCCGTACGCCTTGGCCGGGCTCTTGGCGGTCGGGTCGAATCCGCTCTCCTGGTACAGCTGCGCCGCGAGCATCGGGGGCGAGATCTCGGGGCAGAGGGCGCCCCATTTCTCGATCAGCGGCCGGTACGCCGTCGGCACCGTGCCCGACGAGATCGAGAGGTGGTTGGTACCCGACCGGGCCGTGCCGCTCGCGGCGAAGGTCCCGACCGTGACGATTCCGACGAAACCGACCGTCACAACCGCTGCAGCGGCGGCCGCCGTGCCCGCTCTGCGGAGTACCATCAGCACCATCCCCGACGTGGCGTCAGTTGCGAGTGTTCCGGAAGGCATTGCTCAGCGCAATCAACACAGATACGAAGAGTGAGCGGTATCCTTCGTACGGTGGACATCCTGTCGTACGTGTCCCGCGCCTCACGACCAATCCGCGAGATATAGCCAAGTCGACATCAGATCTGGCCAAGAATAGGTCCTGCCCCTTCGCGAAGCCGTGTTCCGGGGCCTTGAATTTGCCTGATCGGGCGGTGAGATGGAATGAACCTGAGCAGCGTGGACAGCAAGGTGGTCGGCTACCTGGCCGAGGACCCACCCAAGAAGGCCAACATCGACACCATCATCGGCGGCATCGCCCCGGACTGGGGACCGTTCGCCAGCCTCGGGTCCGAGGCGCGGGTGATGGTCGAGGTCGTGATGGCGGTCGCCATCCTGGCCTGCCTCGCCATCGCGGTCTGGGGGGCCGCCAAGCAGCGCATCGGCGCCACCGCGATGCGCGACACGTTCAGTGCCGAGCAGGGCAAGGGACTGATCATCGCGGGACTGACCGGCGTGTTCATCATCGGATCGCTGGGCACCCTGTTCACCATTGTCTACGGCATGGCGATCTGACGATCGTACGGATCGGATAGTCATCCCGGCAGAGCGGCCATGCGACTCTGCCGGCACAGTCGTGTTCGCGTCACCGGGGCCCCGCGGGGCTCCCCGCACCAGGAGGGCCGCCGTGCCGTTGTCCGACGACCAGCCGCACACCCGTACGCGGCTGCCGGTCGGCGAACAGCCCTCCCACCAGATGACCGCACGTCAGCCGCGTCCCGTCCGGACCCTGCTGACCGTCCTGCTCGTGGTCACCCTGCTGGTGATCGCCGTCTCCGTCGCCAACCGCGGCAAGCCCGACCGGGGCAGCGCCGGCAGTGGCACCGCCGCCCCCGGCTCCGGGGACGGCGCCCAGGCCGGTGCGGCCGCGACCGCGCCGAGCGGCACCAAGCCCGTCGACACCACCGCCAACGGCATCGCCAACGGCTTCCCGCACACCGACCAGGGCGCCCAGTCGGCCGCGGCCAACTACGCCACCGCCCTCGGCTCCGCGGAGATGTTCCGGACCGCGAGCCGCCACACCGTCGTCGACACCGTCTCCGACCCCACCGTCGCCGCCGCGATCCAGCAGCGGCTCGACGCCGCCTTCACCGCCGAGAACAACGGCCGCTTCGGCCTCGACGCCGAGGGCCGGGCCCCCAAGGGCCTCACCTTCGTCAGCCGCACCGTCCCCGTCGGCACCCGCACCACCAACTACGCCGACACGGCGACCACGGTGGAGGTGTGGTGCACCGGGCTGCACGGGCTCGCCGGCGACGGCTCGACCAGGCCGGTCTCCCAGGACTGGTACACCCTCACCGTCACCATGCGCTGGACCGGCAGTGACTGGAAGGTGACCGACTTCGACCGGGCCTCGGGCCCTGCCCCCGTTCCGGGTGATCAGCAGGCGGCCACGGCCCAGCAGATCACTGACGCAGTCCAGAGGTTCGGAGGCTTCCGCTATGCGCGGTGACGGCTCGACCAGATCCTTCGTCCGACGGGCCGGTGCGCTGGGCGGCGCACTCGCCGTCCTGCAGGCCACCGCGCTGATCACCGCCCAGCGGGTGTTCGCCGACCCCACGCCCTCGCCGACGCCGTCGTCCACCTGCGCGGCGCAGAGCGTGCCGCTGCCCGGCGCGGGCGGGCAGTGCGCTCCGCCCGGCGCGGCCGTCGTCGGGGGCGACACGGTCGGCACCGTCACCGACCCCCTCGGGTCGCTGGCCAAGGGCTGTGCGCAGGCCGCCGCCTGGGTGGTGCGCAAGCTGTCGGGGGCGATCGACGGCACGACGCAGGTGGACTTCACCAACGCCGCCTTCCTGCAGCAGTATGCGGTGGTGTTCGCCGGTTCGACGGTCATCACGCTGGTGCTGTGGCTGCTGGCGGTGACCAAGCGGGCGGTGCGCGGTGCCCCGCTGACGCAGGCGTTCTCGGAGGCGATCGGCTTCCTGTGGCTGACGGTGGTGGCCTCGGCGTTCACCCCGCTGATCCTCTACACGGTGGTCTCGGCGACGGACGGCCTGACGGCGGCGATCTCGGCCGGCACCAAGTCGGACACCGGCACCTACCTGGGCGGCTTCGCGGACACCCTGGAGAAGGGCTCGCTCGGCGGCGGTCCGCTGATCCTGATCATTGTGTCGCTGGTGGCCGTGCTGGCCGCCGCCGTGCTCTGGATCGAGCTGCTGATCCGGGCCGCGATGCTGTACGTGGGCGCGCTGCTCGGCACCGCCGTGTACGCGGGCCTGGTGGACAAGCAGCTGTGGAAGCACGTCCGCCGCTGGGCCGGCCTGATGCTGGCGGTGGACCTGGCGAAGCCGATCATCGTGATCATCCTGGGTCTGGCCGGCGCGGTCGCCACCGGGGCCGGGGCCGACGACGACTTCGCCCGGGTGCTCTCCGGTCTCGCGATCCTCTTCCTGTCGATTTTTTCCAGTGCGGCCGTCTACCGCTTCGTGCCCGGCTTCGGCGACGAGCTCCAGCAGGTGCGGCGGGCCCGGGCGAGTGCGGTCTCCGCCGGTTCGGCGATGATCAACGGCCCGGCGAACCTGGTCAAGCAGGGCATCTCGGCGCACGGTTCGCGCGGCGGCCCGCAGGCAGCCAACGCCTCCTCCGGCGCGGGCGGCTCCGGCATCGCGCCGGGCATCGCCGCGCACGCCGGCCGCGCCGCGGCGCCGCCCGCCCAGCCCAACGTTCCGGCCCCCGCCCCGATCAACAACCCCACGAAGGGAGGGTGACGGGTGAGCAGCGAACCGCTCGGCCAGTTCGGCGCCCAGTACGCCCAGCCGTACGTGCACCAGCGCCGCACCTACCTCATCGGCAAGTCCCGGCCGAACGCGCCGATCGGACGCAACCGCGAGTCCGGCGAGATCGTGCTGATCATCTTCGGCGCGTTCCTCGGCATGATGTGGGGTCTGCTGATGCCGGTCCTGCCGCTGCGGATCGCCGGCCTGGTGGGCTTCCCGCTGTTGGCGATCATGGCCGTGTACGTGCCGTACCGCCGCCGTACCTTCTACAAGTGGGTGGAGATCAACCGGACGTACCGGCGGACGGTGCGCAGCGGCCGGGCGGTCTGGAAGTCCGAGGTGATCGACGCGGGCACCCGGCTGGACGGTCGCGAGGTGGAGATCGGGCCGCCGCCCGGGGTGGGCCGGCTACGCTGGCTGTCCGCGCCGTTCGGGCCGGACGAGGTCGGGGTGCTGATGCACCTGGAGCGCCGGACGGTCACCGCCGCGATCGAGATCGAGGGCCCGGGTGTCGGCCTGCGCGACTCGGAGGACCAGGAGGCGTTGGTCGACCGGTTCGGCACGCTGCTCAAGCACGTGGCGAACGGCGACGGCTTCGTGACCCGCCTGCAGATCCTGGCCCGGACGCTGCCCGCGGACCCGGACGCGCACGCCAAGGACGTGGAGCGCCGCGGCGCCGACGAGGCGCCGCGCTGGCTCAAGGAGTCGTACGACCAGCTGCAGTCGATGGTGTCGACCTCGTCCGAGCAGCACCGCGCGTACCTGGTGGCCTGTATGCACTACACCCGCGACCTGGCGGCCGAGGCGCACGCCATGGGGCGGACGGCGGACGGCCGGCGGCAGCGCGACGACGAGGGCCTGGCGACGGTGATGGCCCGTGAGCTGACGGACATCTGCGCCCGTCTGGCGGAGGCGGACATCCGGGTCCGGCAGCCGCTGGGCCAGGCCCGGCTGGCCTCGCTGGTGCACTCGATGTACGACCCGGACCACCCGATCGACCACATCCAGGCGATGAGCCGGCGCAACGCCTGGCCGGCCGAGCTGGACGCCACCCATCAGCAGTTCCTGCAGGCGAAGACCCGCGAGTCGGCGACCCGGGAGCCGTGGTGCCACGCCACCGCCTGGGTCAAGGAGTGGCCGCTGACCCCGGTCGGCGTGAACTTCCTGGCGCCGCTGCTGGTGCACACCCCGGACGTGATCCGCACGGTCGCCGTCACCATGGACCTGGAGCCGACCGACGTCGCCATCGAGCGGATGCTCACCGAGAAGACCAACGACGAGGCCGAGGCCAACCGCGCGGCCAAGATGAACCGCACCGTCGACCCGCGCGACCTGGCGCACACCGGCCGGGTCGACCAGCGCGGCGACGACCTCGCCTCCGGCGCGGCCGGCGTCAACCTGGTCGGGTACATCACGGTCTCGGCCCGCACCCCCGAGGCGCTGGCCCGCGACAAGCGGACCATCCGCGCCTCGGCCGGCAAGAGCTACCTCAAGCTGGAGTGGTGCGACCGCGAGCACCACCGGGCGTTCGTCAACACGCTGCCGTTCGCGACCGGCATCCGCCGCTGAGGGAGGGGACCCCGTGATCGGCAACCTCACCGACGCCTTCACCAGCCTGATGTTCGGCAAGGTGGAGACCACCCGTCTGCCCGTCCGCACCTCCACCGGCCAGGCGCAGGCGGTCTACCTGCCGACCGCCGCGCCGGGCCTGGGCGACTCGGGTGTCATCATCGGCCGCGAGGTGTACAGCGGCAAGGGCTACGTCTACGACCCGTTCCAGCTGTACGGCCAGCAGCTGCCGGCGCCGCACTGGCTGGTGCTCGGCGAGTCCGGCAACGGCAAGTCGGCGCTGGAGAAGACGTACGTGCTGCGCCAGCTGCGGTTCCGCGACCGGCAGGTGGTGGTGCTGGACGCGCAGGGCGAGGACGGCGTCGGCGAGTGGAACCTGATCGCCAACGCGCTCGGCATAAAGTCCATCCGGCTCGACCCGATGGCGGCCCGGGACGGCGGGGTGAAGCTCAATCCGCTCGACCCGTCGATCACCACCACCGGCCAGCTGTCACTGCTGCGCACCATCATCGAGGTGGCGATGGGGCGCGGGCTGGAGGAGCGGGCCGGCTTCGCGCTGAAGGCCGCGCACGCCCACGTGCACGCCACGGTGAAGGACCGCCAGCCGGTGCTGGACGACATCATCGCCACCCTGCGCAACCCCGAGCTCTCCTCGGTGGAGTCGCTGGGGGTGGCCGTCGGCGACGTGCAGTCCTGGGGCCTGGACGTGGCGCTGGTACTGGACCGGCTGGTCGACGGCGACCTGCGCGGCATGTTCGACGGCCCGACCACGGCCGGCATCGACCTGGACGCGCCGCTGATCGTCTTCGACCTGTCGCACATCGACCGGAACTCGATCGCGATGCCGATCCTGATGGCGATCGTCGGGGTCTGGCTGGAGCACACCTGGCTGCGGCCGGACCGGGTGAAGCGGATCTTCCTGGTCGAAGAGGCCTGGCACATCATCAACAGCCCGTTCGTGGCGCAGCTCTTCCAGCGCCTACTGAAGTTCGGCCGCCGTCTCGGCCTGTCCTTCGTGGCGGTGGTCCACCACCTGTCGGACGTGGTGGACGGTGCGGCCGCGAAGGAGGCCTCCGCGATCCTGAAGATGGCCTCCACCCGCACGATCTACATGCAGAAGGCCGAGGAGGCGAGAGCCACCGGCCGGGTGCTGGGCCTGCCGCGCTGGGCGGTGGAGATCATTCCGACCCTGTCGCCCGGCATCGCGGTCTGGGACGTCAACGGCAACGTCCAGGTGGTCAAGCACATCATCACCGAGTCCGAGCGGCCGCTCGTCTACACGGACCGGGCGATGACCGAGGACGCCGTCGTGGAGCGCCAGCGGGCCGAGCAGCAGCTCGCCTCCGAACCGATGATCTGACCGCCCCGGCGGCGCCGGCCGCCGGGGCTCACCGGAGACCCTCGGCGGCCCCGGCCGCCAGCACGCCGGTCGCCGCGGCGGCGGTCAGCAGCCAGGCGGCGCCGGTCTGCCACGGCCCCCACGAGGACAGCAGCCCCGCGGCCAGGGCGTGCGCGCACCCGTACCCGGCCGCGAGCGTCGCCGCGCCGCGGTCGCCCCGGGCGTACCGGCCCGAGGCGAACAGCGCGAGGCCGGCCGGCAGCAGGAAGGTCAGGCCGCAGAACAGCGCGGGCCCGGTCTCGATCATGCGGACGAACTGCTCCTCGCCGTCCGCATACCCGGAGGCGTCGCGGGGTGCGGCGAACGGCTGCAGCACCAGGGCCGCGTACGCCGCGGTGCCGAGCGCGGCGGTGAACCAGAGCACCGAGGAGGCGGTCAGCAGCCACCAGGCGGTCAGGCTCGCGGGACGGGGGCGGGCGGGGCTCTCCATGGCGGTGACGCTACGGCCGCTGCGGCAGGCGCCGCCTGAGTACGCGTGCTCAACAACGTGTCAGCTGGTGGAAACCCGCTCGTTACGTCAGAAGACCTGACAGCTACGCGCGTTGACCCTAGGCTTCACTGGTCATGCCACCATGGCCCCGGCCCCCGCCGGGCCCCAGACGGTACGGGGTACCCTCATGTCCACATCCGGTCAGACCGGCAGATACCGCCGTACGGCGCTCGCCGCAGCCGCGGCCGCGGGCCTGCTCGGCACGCTGCTCGTGCCGAGCGTCGCCGAGGCACACGGCCACCACAAGCCGAAGGTCGAGGACCTCCAGCTCCTCGCCATCAACGACTTCCACGGCAACCTCGAGCCCCCGGCCGGCTCCTCCGGCACCGTCAAGGAGGTCGACCCGGCGACCGGCCAGGTGGTCTCCACCCCGGCCGGCGGTGTCGAGTACCTGGCCACCGCACTGCGCGACGCCCGCAAGGGCCACCGCAACACCCTGACCGTCGCCGCCGGTGACATCGTCGGCGCGAGCCCGCTGCTGTCGGGCCTGTTCCACGACGAGCCGACCATCGAGGCGATGAACGAGCTCGGCCTCGACGTCACCAGCGTGGGCAACCACGAGTTCGACGAGGGCTCCAAGGAACTGCTGCGCCTGCAGGACGGCGGCTGCCACCCGACCGACGGCTGCTACACCAAGGGCCGCAAGTTCAAGGGCGCCGACTTCCAGTACCTGGCGGCCAACGTCACCAACGAGAAGACCGGTCGCCCGCTCCTCGACCCGTACTGGATCGCCGACGTGCACGGCGAGAAGGTCGGCTTCATCGGCGTCACCCTGGAGGGCACGCCGAACATCGTCACCGCCGCCGGCGTCAAGGGCCTCAAGTTCGGCGACGAGGTCGAGACGATCAACAAGTACACGGCCGTGCTGAAGCGCAAGGGCGTGAACGCGATCGTCGCCCTGATCCACGAGGGCGGCTACCCGGCCTCCACCACGTACAACTACGACTGCGGCGCGGGCGGCTCCGGCGTCTCCGGCCCGATCGTCGACATCGCGAAGAACATCGACCCCGCGGTCGGCGCGATCGTCACCGGCCACACCCACAACGCGTACGCCTGCGCCATCCCGGACAAGAACGGCGTGCCGCGCTCGGTCACCAGCGCCGCCTCCTTCGGCCGCCTGTACACCGAGATCAACCTGCAGATCGACAAGCGCACGGGTGCCATCGTCCGCCCGTCGGTCACCGCCGCCAACCACGTGGTGCGCCGCACCGTGGCCAAGGCGCCGGACATGACCAAGCTGATCGACACCTACAACAAGCTGGCCGCGCCGATCGCCAACCGCCCGGTCGGCTACATCTCCGCGGACATCAACGGGCGCGGCTCCGCCGACCTCGAGAAGCCGCTCGGCGACGTCATCGCCGACGCCCAGCTGGCCGGCACGGCACCCGCCGACAAGGGCGGCGCGCAGATCGCCTTCATGAACCCCGGCGGCATCCGCTCGGACCTGGTCTACAAGGCCTCCGCGGCCGAGGGCGACGGTGTGGTGACCTACGGCGAGGCGTTCACCGTCCAGCCGTTCACCAACATGATGCAGGTCAAGACGCTCACCGGCGCCAAGGTCGTCGAGCTGCTGCAGCAGCAGGTCAGCGGCCTGAACGACGCCGCGCCGAAGATCCTGCAGGTCTCCAAGGGCCTCACCTACACCCTGGACATGACCAAGACCGGCGCCGCCCGGGTGGTCGTCTCCTCGATCAAGCTCAACGGCACTGCGATCGACCCGGCCGCGTCCTACCGGGTCGCCGCGAACGAGTTCCTGGCGGGCGGCGGTGACGGCTTCCCGGCCTTCACCTCCGGCACCAACACCCTGGTCGGCCCGTCCGACCTGGACCTGTTCAACGCCTACCTGGGCGCGAACAGCTCCGCCGCCAAGCCGCTGGCCCCGCCGGCCCGCGACCGGATCTCCCTGGTCGGCGACGGCACCGACAAGGACTGACGCAGCACCGGCACGAGCCGCGGAGGGCGGGGCACCTGAGGGGGTGCCCCGCCCTCCGCCCGTCCGTGTCCCGCGCCCGCTACTGAGGAGGGGTCGGCTGCCCGGGCAGCTGCAGGGTCGCCAGCGCACCCGGGCCGCCGTCCGCGGCGGGGCCGAGCGTCACCTCTCCCCCGGTGTCCCGGACGGTCTGTGCCACGATCGACAGCCCCAGGCCCGACCCGGGCAGCTGCCGCGAGGACGGCGAGCGCCAGAACCGGTCGAAGACGTACGGCAGCTCGTCCTGCGGGATGCCCGGCCCGTGGTCCCGGACGGTCAGTCGGCCGCCCGTCAGCGCCACGTCCACGGTGCCGCCCGGCGGGCTGTACTTCACCGCGTTGTCCAGCAGGTTGATCACCGCCCGCTCCAGCGCCGCCGCGTCCCCGTGCACGTACCAGGGGTGCACCGACACGTCGAAGGCCAGCCCCGGTCCGCGCAGCCGGGCGCGCTCCACCGCGCGCCCGGCGATCTCGTGCAGGGCGACCACGGCGAGGTTCTGACCCGGCTTCGGCGAGTCCGGCCGGGACAGCTGCAGCAGGTCGCCGATCAGCAGGGTGAGCTCCTGCATCTGCGCCTTCATGTTGCCGAGCAGCTTGCTGCGGGTGGCCGGCGGCAGCGGCCGCCCGGTGTCGTCGCTGCGGATCAGCAGGTCGACGTTGGTGCGCAGCGAGGTGAGCGGGGTGCGCAGTTCGTGTCCGGCGTCGGCGATCAGCCGGGTCTGCCGCTCGCGGGAGTTGAGCAGGGCGGTGGACATCGAGTTGAACGAGGTCGACAGCCGCGCGATCTCGTCGCTCCCGTTGACGGGGATGGTCGTCCCGACCTCCTCCGTGCGGGCGATGTGCTCCACCGCGTCCGTCAGCTGGTCCACCGGCTTGAGCGCCGACCTGGCCACGATCCGGCCGATGAACCCCGCACCGACCACACCGACCGCGGCGACCCCGGCGAGGACGAGTGCGAGGTGCTGCAGCGAGTCCTGGACGGCGGTGACGTCCTGCGCGGTCAGCATGATCGCCGGTTCCTGGGACGGCACGATGTAGACCTTCGTCACCCGCACCACGGCGGCCTTGCCGCTGACGAAGGCGCCGTCCCGGTAGTGCGCCGTGTTGTCCGGCTCGTTCAGGATCGACTTGTCGCCCGGGTCGGTCTGGATGGCCTTGGTGGCGCCGAGCGGCAGGCAGACCAGGCCGGCGGTGGTGACCAACTGGTTGTCCCAGCGGTTCGGGCCGCCGTGCTCCGGGCCGCCCCGGTTGGGGTGGGTGGCGGCGAAGACCGCGTTGGCGGCCTGCGACTTGGTCAGCGCCTGCTGCGGCGTGTTGCCGCAGCTCGGGAGGGTGTCGCCGGCCAGCTGCCCGTTCGCGATGGTGCGGAAGTCGTACGGCGCCCCGGAGAGGTTGGCGCGGACCTGCCGGTAGAGCTGGTCCTTGACGAAGAACCAGCACAGCAGTGCCGAGAGCGCGATCGCCACGGCGACCGCGGCGGCGGTGAGCATGGCCAGCCTGCTCCGCAGCGAACGGCCGCGGAACCACCCCGTGAGCCGGCCGACCGCCTTCACGCCGCCGCGCCGCTGGCGGGCCGCAGCGCGTAGCCGACGCCGCGCACGGTCTGGATGAGCCGGGGCATGCCGCCGTGCTCGGTCTTGCGCCGCAGGTACATGACGTAGACGTCGAGCGAGTTGGACGACGGTTCGAAGTCGAAGCCCCAGACGGCCTTGAGGATCTGTTCCCGGGTCAGCACCTGCCGCGGGTGGGCGAGGAACATCTCCAGCAGCATGAACTCCGTCCGGGTGAGTTCGATCGGCTTGCCGCCGCGGGTGACCTCGCGGGTGGCGGTGTTCATCCGCAGGTCGGCGAAGGAGAGCACCTCGCCGTCGTCCTCGGCGGCGGCCGCACGGGCGGCGGCCTCGCTGGCGAGGGCGCTGCGGCGGAGCAGGGCGCGGACCCGGGCGAGCAGTTCGTCGAGCTCGAAGGGCTTGGCGAGGTAGTCGTCGGCGCCGACGTCGAGGCCGGTGACGCGGTCGCCGACGGCGTCGCGGGCGGTGAGCATCAGCACGGGTGCGGTGTCGCCGCGCGAGCGCATCCGGCGGACGGCGGTGAGGCCGTCCATCCGCGGCATCATGATGTCGAGCAGCACCAGGTCGGGCCGGTCGCGTTCGACGGCCTCCAGCGCCTCGAAGCCGTCGGTGGCGGTGGTGACCTCGTATCCCTCGAAGGCGAGGCTGCTCTCCAGGGCGTCCCGCAGGGCGGGCTCGTCGTCGACCACGAGGAGCCGCGCGGGGCCGGGGCCGGCGGTCTCGGCAGGGGTGCGGTCGTCGGCGGGGGGAGTCATGGGCTGGGGCCCTTCCTGGCTCTCGTGGGGGCGGTGCTGCGGGGGTGCTGCCATTGTCCTGCGGGAGGTGCCCGGG
This sequence comes from Kitasatospora sp. NPDC007106, assembly GCF_040634455.1. Classification (NCBI taxonomy): domain Bacteria; kingdom Bacillati; phylum Actinomycetota; class Actinomycetes; order Kitasatosporales; family Streptomycetaceae; genus Kitasatospora; species Kitasatospora sp. NPDC007106. The sequence goes on along the minus strand of NZ_JBEYFP010000019.1, from coordinate 12,249 downwards.
TGCGGGGAGTGTGCGGTCACAGGTTCCGGCCGGACTGCATGTCCGACAGGACCTGCTTGACGGTGTCGATCGGGATGGCGAAGCCGAGCCCGACGCTGCCGGCGCTGCTGGAGTCGGCGGTGGAGTTGGAGCCGCTCGCCGAGTACATGGCCGAGTTGATGCCGATGACCTGGCCGTTGGCGTTGATCAGCGGGCCGCCGGAGTTGCCGGGGTTGAGTGCGGCGTCGGTCTGCAGCGCCTTGTACGTGGCGGAATCACCGGAGCTGCCGGAGCCGTTGGAGCCGGAGCCGCCCTGGTAGCCGGGCAGCTGCGGGAAGCCGAAGCCGCCGTTGCCGCGGGTGGTGCCCTCGTCGACCTGGACGGTGACCTCGCGGTTCTCGGCGCTGATGATGCCGGAGGTGACGGTGCCGGTGAGGCCCTCGGGGTTGCCGATGGCGACGACCGGGTCGCCGACCCGCACGGCGGAGGAGTCGCCGAGGACGGCGGGGGTGAGCCCGCTGACGCCGGAGGCGGTGATCACGGCGACGTCCAGGGACTTGTCGGTGCCGGTGACGGTGGCCTCGGCGGTGCTGCCGTCCTTGAAGGTGACGGTCATCCGCCCGCCGTCCACCGCGCCCGCTATGACGTGGTAGTTGGTGAGGATCTGGCCCTTGGCGGTGAGCACGATGCCGGTGCCGGTGGCGGTGCCGCTGCCGTCCTGCACGGTGATCTGGACGACGCTGGGGGAGACCGCGCCGGCGATGGCGGTGACGTCGGCGGTGCCGTCGGACTTGGCGGCGACCGGGCTGACCACCGTGCTGGTGGCCGCGGCGGTGGTCTCGCCGGCCTTGGTGACCACGCCGCCGGCGACCCCGCCGAGGACGGCGGCCACCGCGGCGACGGCCGCGGCCAGGGCGAGCCGGCCGCGCAGGAAGCCGCGCCGGGCGTGGTCGCCGGAGCCGGCCGCCGCGTCGGCGCCGGGGCCCTCGGGCGGTACGGGCGGCTCGGGCGGGTCCGCGAAGGCGGCGGTGTACGGCGGCGGGAGCTGCCCGCCGCCGGCGGTGTGTCCGGCGGGTTCGGCCGCGGGCGCAGGGTGGGCGTCGGCCGGGTGCGCGGTCGGCTCGTGGGCCGGCCGGGCGGGGTGCGCGGCGGGCCACACCAGGTGGCCGTCGGCGGTGCGGTACGGGTCCTCGCTGCTGCGGTACGGGTCACTCATGACGACCACGCTCCGCCCGGCGGATGAAGGCTTGATGAGAACGCGCTCAGAACGGTCCGAGAAGCCCGTCAGGTTCTCATAAAGCCTGGTCAGGCCGCAGGTGCGGGCTACTGGCCGTTGCAGCCGCAGGAACGCCGCACGACCAGGCGCGATTCGAACTTGCGCACCCGCTCGGTGTCCGAGCCGGGCACCATCAGCGAGTCGTCGAGCACCAGGTCGACCGCGGCGCGGGCCATCGCGTCGCGGTCGGAGGCGACGGTGGTGAGCGGCGGGTCGGCGAGGGCGGCCTCGGGCACGTCGTCGAAGCCGGCGACGGCGAGGTCCTCCGGCACCTTCAGGCCCACCTCGCGGGCGGCCCGCAGCACGCCGATCGCCTGGTCGTCGGTGGAGCAGAAGATCGCCGGCGGCCGGTTCGGGGAGCGCAGCAGCTCCAGGGCGACCTCGTAGGCGCCGTAGCGGTGGAACGGCGCGTCGACCAGGTGCGGCTCGGCCGGCAGGCCGTGCGCGGCCATGGCGCGCTGCCAGCCCTCGACGTGGTCGATGACCGGGTCGCCGGGGGCGGGGGACTCGACGGGGCCGCCGAAGCAGACCACGTACGGGTGGCCGTGCACCTCCAGCAGGTGGCGGACGGCGAGCTCGGAGCCGCCGACGTCGTCGGTGACCACGGCGACGTCGTCGATCGCCTCGGGCCGGCGGTGCAGCAGCACGACCTTGGCGCCCTCCATCGCGGCGAACTCCTCGGCGGCCCGCTGCGAGGGGCCCTGGCTGACCAGGATCAGTCCGGCGACCCGCATGCCGAGGAAGGCCCGCACGTAGTGGACCTCGCGGTCGTCCACGTAGTCGGAGTTGCCGATCAGCACGAGCTTGCCGCGCTCGGAGGCGGCGCGTTCGACCGCGTGCGCCATCTCGGCGAAGAAGGGCTGCCGGGCGTCGGGGACGACCATCCCGATCAGGTTGGTGCGGCGCGAGGCCATCGCCTGGGCGACGCTGTTCGGCCGGTAGCCGAGCTGCTCGATCGCCGCGAGGACCTTCTCGCGGGTCGCCGGGGCGACCGGTCGGGGTCCGTTGTTGATCACGTAGCTGACGACCGCGGTCGAGGTCCCAGCCAGTCGGGCTACATCGTCGCGCGTCACCTTGGCCACGGAGGGAGTCTACGCGGGTGGCAGGGGGACGGTAGGAGGAGTCTCACGTACCGGAGAGTCACCTGTCGGCCGCGGGCGGGTGCACCCCGCCCCTATCCGGACAAGCCGGACACCAGGGGCCTCGCGGGCGACGGCCGGACGCGGGTGCCGGCCGCCGCCCGCGGGCTCAGGCCTCCTGGACGGCGGCGGCGCGCTGCTCGGCGCCGGACCGGTCGCCGCCCTTGTCCGCCTTGTCCGGGACGACGAACCGGTAGCCGACGTTGCGGACGGTGCCGATCAGCTGCTCGTGCTCGACGCCGAGCTTGGCCCGCAGCCGCCGGACGTGGACGTCGACCGTGCGGGTGCCGCCGAAGTAGTCGTAGCCCCAGACCTCCTGCAGCAGCTGGGCGCGGGTGAAGACCCGGCCGGGGTGCTGCGCGAGGTACTTGAGGAGCTCGAACTCCTTGAAGGTGAGGTCCAGCACCCGGCCCTTGAGCTTGGCCGAGTAGGTGGCCTCGTCGACCGACAGGTCGCCGTTGCGGATCTCCATCGGGGAGTCGTCGGCGGTGACCTGGAGCCGGCCCATGGCGAGCCGGATCCGGGCCTCGACCTCGGCCGGCCCCGCGGTGTCGAGCAGCACGTCGTCGATGCCCCACTCGGCGGTCACCGCGGCCAGGCCGCCCTCGGTGACGATCAGCACCAGCGGGCAGCCGATGCCGGTGGAGCGCAGCAGCTGGCACAGGCTCCGGATCTGCGGCAGGTCGCGCCGGCCGTCGACCAGGATCACATCGGCGCTCGGGGTGTCGACCAGGGCCGATCCCTCGGCCGGGGCGACCCGGACGTTGTGCAGGAGCAGGCCCAGTGCGGGCAGCACCTCGGCGGACGGCTGCAGGGCGTTGGTCAGCAGGAGGAGAGAACTCATACCCGGTAGTCCCCTTTCCGGGTCGTCGCGGTCGCGTTGCGCCTGCGGCGGGGGCCGGGCGGCGCGGCGGCGGTGAAGGTGGAGGATGCGCTCGCAGGGCGTCCGGGGGGAGCTCCGGTGGATTCGCGGGTGCGCACGGCACAGCGGTGCGGACGCGAGGAGTCCCGCGACCCCTGGCGTACCGTTCCTGCCCTGCCCATCCGCGAACCTTCCGGTCTGCTCCCGCGCCGGGTGAGGCCCGGCGCCGGTCCTGACGCCCCGTCGGGCCGCGGGCACTCCGTCGTGCCGTTGTCCTCGGGGTGTTCCCGCCTCCGGCGCGGGTGGTGCGCCGTTCGCAAGAACGTCCGTACTGGCGTCCTGAAAGCACAAAAGGACCCGGGGGCGACTCTGCCCGGATCCCTTACGCCTCGAGAATAGCCGACCACGCCCAGCTCCGGGAGGGGCGCGCGGAGAGTGCTGGATCACGCGGCGTGCGCCCCCGGCCCTTGCGGAGGCCCGCCGTCCGCCCGTCCGGGCCGGGGCGTTGACGACCCGGCGGCCGTCCGGTCCATCATGGGTGCAGCACCGGCCGCACCGTACGTGTACACCTTGGCGTGGGCGGGCCGGCGGACGGAGCCGGGCCGCTGCACCGGGCGAGGGACGACGAGGAGGGCTTGCCATGGGCACCACCGCCGCTGCTTCACCCGGGGGAGTGGCCCCGGCCGCCGCACGGGTGACCGGGACGATCCGCTACTGGGCCGCCGCCAAGGCCGAGGCGGGCACCGCCGAGGAGCCGTACGAGGCCGCCACGCTCGCCGAGGCGCTGGCCGCGGTGCACGAGCGGCACGCCGACCGGCCCCGGCTGCTCCAGGTGCTCGGGCACTGCTCGTTCCTGGTCGACGGCGAGCAGGTCGGCACCCGCGACCGGGCCGGGGTCGCGCTCACCGAGGGCGGCACCGTCGAGGTGCTCCCGCCGTTCGCCGGCGGCTGAGTCCGGCCGCCAGGAACCGCACGGGGCGGCCGATCGTCGTAGCACTCCGGACGGCACGGCGACACGGAGCGACCACCGGGAGACATGATGCGCGGCTGGCTGAAGGCGACGATCGGCCTGGCGGCCCTGGCCGGGCTGCTGGTCGGCGCGGACCGGGTGGCCGTGGGCGTCGCCGAGGACGAGGCCGCCGACCGGCTGGCGGGCAGCGGCCGGATGGCCCAGCGCCCGGCCGTGCACATCGACGGCTTCCCGTTCCTCACCCAGGCCCTCGCCAAGGAGTTCGACGACGTCCGGCTCTCCGGCGAGGGCATGACGGTCGGCAACGGCAGCCAGCAGGTGGCGCTGCGCTCCTTCAGCGCCCGGCTGTCCGGGGTGTCCGTCGGCGACGACTACCGCAGCGCCACCGTCCGGCACGGCAGCGGCACCGGGCTGATCAGCTACGCCGACGCGGCCCGGCTGGCGGCGCCGCAGTCGGGCGTGCCCGGCGCCGACCGCCTGGAGCTGTCGTACGGCGGCCCCGGCAAGGTCAAGGCCTCGCTGATGGGCGTGTCCGTCGGCCAGGGCGACGTGCACAGCTCGGGCAACACCATCACCGCGGACGGCTTCAAGCTCACCGGCATGGCGTCGGTGCTGAACGGCGCGCTCGGCGGGAAGCTGGGCGCGCGCAGCTTCACCCTCACCGAGCTGCCGGCCGGCCTGAACCTCTCCGGCGCCGTGCCGCAGCCGGACGGCCTCCAGCTCACCTTCCAGGGCGAGAACGTCCGCGTGATCGGCTGATCCGCCGGTCGAGGCGCCCGCCGCCGCCCGTTCCCCCACCCCTTCCGTCCCGCACTGCGAGACGCGCTGTCCAGCAATGCCGTTCGCGCCGATGCCCCGGGCCCCGTTCCGGTTGTGCCGGGGCGGCATTCGTGCTGGCCGCAGCGGCGGTAAATCGGCAAATCCCAGTATTCGGGCCATCTGGTCTCATTATTCGACACGCTGATGACAGCGGGCCCGCGGTGTCCCTAGCATCGTCGGCATGAAGCGACAGGCGGATCTCACGAAGCGGCGGGCGGTAGACCTGTGCCGCGTGTCCACCTGCCTGTGTCGAATGCGCTGACCGGGCAGCTCTGACCAGCCCGTCAGGCCCCGCCCGCCCCGCATGCCGGCCCCGTGCGGCCCGCTCCCGGACCGCCGGCCCCCGGCACCTCTGATCCGAACCGCCCGCCAGGCCCACGACCTGCGGTGTCCGAACTGTGGACACCCGGTCGGAACCTCGGCCTGCGGGCACCCACAGCAGCCTTCCGCAACCGCCCCCGGATGGAGACATCACCATGAGCCGCAGCGACGTCCTGGTCGACGCCGACTGGGTCCAGGCCCGCCTGGACGACCCGAAGGTCGTCATCGTCGAGGTCGACGAGGACACCTCCGCCTACGAGAAGAACCACATCCGCAACGCGGTCCGCATCGACTGGAAGTCCGACCTCCAGGACCCGGTGCGTCGCGACTTCATCGACCAGGCCGGCTTCGAGGCGCTGCTGAGCGCCAAGGGCATCGCCAACGACCAGACCGTGGTGCTCTACGGCGGCAACAACAACTGGTTCGCCTCGTACGCATACTGGTACTTCAAGCTGTACGGCCACGGCGACGTCCGTCTGCTGGACGGCGGCCGCAAGAAGTGGGAGCTCGACTCCCGCGAGCTGGTCGTCGAGGTGCCCGAGCGCGCCGTGACCGAGTACAAGGCGAAGGCCGTCGACAGCTCGATCCGCGCCTTCCGCGACGACGTGATCGACGCGATCGGCAACCTCAACCTGGTCGACGTGCGCTCGCCCGACGAGTTCTCCGGCAAGCTGCTCGCCCCGGCCCACCTCCCGCAGGAGCAGTCGCAGCGTCCGGGCCACGTCCCGAGCGCCAAGAACATCCCGTGGGCCAAGAACGCCAACGACGACGGCACCTTCAAGAGCGACGACGAGCTGCGCGCGCTCTACCAGGAGGAGGGCGTGGACCTGGCCAAGGACACCATCGCCTACTGCCGCATCGGCGAGCGCTCCGCGCTCACGTGGTTCGTGCTGCACGAGCTGCTCGACCAGCCGAACGTGAAGAACTACGACGGCTCCTGGACCGAGTACGGCAGCCTCGTCGGCGTGCCGATCGAGCTCGGCAGCAACTGAGCCCCCGGCTCGAACCGTAGGAAGGGAAGACAAGACATGTGCGGTGCGAAGGCCGGCGGCCCGGACCTGGCAGGAGTTGACGTGGCGAGCGAGACGATCATCCAGGGTTCGGTGACCCGCGACGGCGAGCCGGTCAACGGCTACGTGCGGCTGCTCGACGAGGGCGGCGAGTTCACCGCCGAGGTGCCCACCTCGGCGACCGGACAGTTCCGCTTCTTCGCCCGTCCGGGCACCTGGACGCTGCGTGCGCTGGTGCCGGGCGCGACCGTCGACCGCCAGGTCGTGGCCGCCCAGGGCGAGTTCACCGAGGTCGCGATCGCGGTCTGACCGCCGACGACCGGTGCCGTGGCCCCCTGCCGAGCAGGGGGCCACGGCCATACCCTGGAGGTGTGCAGGCACACCGGCGGCACGTCCGCTACTTCGTCATGATGGGCGTCTGCCTCGGCATGTTCGTCCTGGCCTGGGGCGTCGTGCGGCTCTGGTCCGTGCCCGCCGCGGTCGGGATGTGCCTGTTCGCCATGGTCATCCCGCCGCTCGCCGCGGTCTTCGCCAACAAACGCGACCCGGACGACGACTGGTGGAACGACCCGCGCTGGGACGACCCGCGGTGGGACCGGCCCGGCCACGACCGGGACCGCCCCGACCACGAGCCGCGTCAGTAGACCAGCGCCTGCACCCCGTCGGCCATGATCTCGCTCAGGAAGACCTGGGCGCCCGCGATCCGGACCCCCTCGACGGTGTCCTTCTCGCCGATGTCCCGGCGCGCCGCGCACTGGGTGCACAGCGTCACCGTGCCCGCCGCGAGGACCGACTCCAGCAGCTCCGGCAGCGGCGCGGCGTGCGGCAGCTCGAACTCGGCCGCCCGGCCCGGCAGCGCGAACCAGGACGACTCCCCGGTCAGCCAGAGCGACACCTCGACCCCACTGGCGACCGCGACCGCCGCCACCGTGAAGGCCTGCGAGCAGCGCTCCGGCGCGTCCGCCCCGGCCGTGACCTTGATGACCAGCTTCTTCGACATGCCGCCCAGACTATCGACGACGTGGCGGGGCTCACCGAGACCGGCCGGAGGGCGGCCGATAGACTCGCGACGTCATTCGTCTATCTGTCCGCCCGCCCGCAATGGAGCGCCTCGTGTCCGGTCTGGAAATCTTCTTCGACAGTCTGCTCGCGCTGATGGCCGTCCTGATCACCTGGTTCGCCATCTTCTCGGTGATGAAGCTCTACCAGGGCCAGCGCTGACGCCGCCCGACTGCCGTAACGTGTGGAGTCAGCAGACTCCGACGACAGCAGCAGGAAAATGATCGAGATCCCTTCCGACCTCCACCGTGACGTCGTCCCGCTGGCCTTCCTCCTCGGTACGTGGGAGGGCGCCGGCGTTTACGACTTCCCGGGCGCCGAGAAGTGCAACTTCGGCCAGGAGGTCGTCTTCCGGCACGACGGCCGGCCGTTCCTGGAGTTCCGTTCCCGCACCTGGGTCCTGGACGAGCAGGGCGAGAAGGTCCGTCCGCTGGAGAACGAGCACTCCTTCTGGCGGATCACCAGCAACCAGCACGGCACGTCCGGTGAGCGCGAGATCGAGGTCTCGTCCGTCCGCGACGACGGCACCGTGGAGATCTGGTACGGCAAGCTGCACGACGGCAAGCCGCAGATCGACCTCGCCACCGACGCGGTCGCCCGGATCGAGGGCGCCCCGGCCTACACGGGCGGCAAGCGCCTGTACGGCATGGTCAAGGAGGAGCTCCTCTGGGTCGGCGAGAAGGCCGCCCCCGAGGTTCCGCTGCGGCCGTACATGTCCGCGCAGCTCAAGAAGGTGCTGAGCCCGGCGAAGCTGATCCAGGACATCAACGACCTGCCGGACGACGGCATCGCGTTCTTCCGCTGACCGGCCGCCGGGCCCGCCCGGCCCGGTCCGCGGGACCGCACGAGGTAGGGACCGACCCCGGGGTCGGTCCCTACACTTGTCCCATCACCTCCAACGGGCAGGGACCTACCGTGGCGAACACCGAAACCCCCACCGACTGGAAGAGCGACCTGCGGCAGCGCGGCTACCGGCTGACCCCGCAGCGCCAGCTCGTCCTGGAGGCGGTCGACGTGCTGGACCACGCCACCCCGGACGAGATCCTCGGCCACGTCCGCAAGACCGCCAGCGGGGTCAACATCTCCACCGTCTACCGGACGCTGGAGCTGCTGGAGGAACTCGGCCTGGTCTCCCACGCGCACCTCGGCCACGGCGCCCCGACCTACCACCTGGCCGGCCGCCACACCCACCTGCACCTGGTCTGCCGGGACTGCGACAAGGTCACCGAGACCGACACCGCGATCGCCGCCCCGCTGATCGAGAGCCTGCGCGCCGAGCACGGCTTCGACACCGACCTCAAGCACTTCGCGATCTTCGGCCGCTGCGCCGACTGCACCGAAAAGCGCGGCGGCACGCAGTCGTAAGCTGGCCGGTATGACCGGAACCAAGAGCCCGCTGCTCGACCTGCCCGGCGCCGTCCCCGCCGAGGGACCCGACGAGGGCGTCGCCGCCCACTACGGCGACTTCTTCAGGGAACAGCGCGAGCTCGCCGCCGGCCGCGGCTTCGTCGACCTCTCGCACCGCGGGGTGGTCACCGTCAGCGGTGCCGACCGGCTCTCCTGGCTGCACCTGCTGCTCACCCAGCACGTCAGCGCGCTGCCCCCGCAGCAGGCCGCGGACGCCCTGATCCTCTCCCCGAACGGGCACGTCGAGCACGCCCTCTACCTGGTCGACGACGGCGAGACCACCTGGGTGCACGTCGAGCCCGGCACCGCGCCGGCGCTGATCGCCTACCTGGAGAGCATGAAGTTCTTCTACCGGGTGGAGATCGCCGACGCGACCGCCGACCTCGCCGTGGTGCACCTGCCGGCCGGCTCCGCCGCGTCCGCGGAGGGCGCCGCGGCCGTCCGGGAACTCCCGTACGGACGCGAGCTGTTCGTGCCGCGGTCCGAGCTGGAGAAGCTGACGGCCGGTTACGGGCCGGCGGCCGGCGTCTGGGCGTACGAGGCGCTGCGGATCGAGGGCCACCGGCCGCGGCTCGGCTTCGAGACCGACCACCGCACCATCCCGCACGAGGTCGACTGGCTGGCCACCGCCGTCCACCTGCAGAAGGGCTGCTACCGCGGCCAGGAGACGGTCGCCCGGGTGCACAACCTCGGCCGCCCGCCGCGCCGGCTGGTCTTCCTGCACCTCGACGGCACCGAGGAGAAGCTGCCGCAGCACGGCGCCCAGGTCCGGCTGGCCTCGGACGGCGAGGACGGCCGGGCGCTCGGTTTCGTGACCTCCTCGGCCCGGCACTGGGAGCTCGGGCCGATCGCCATGGCGCTGGTCAAGCGGAACGTCCCGGTGGACGCGGTGCTGCTGGCCGACGGCGTGCCCGGCACCCAGGACGTGATCGTCCCGCAGTAGCGGCGCCCCCGCCGGGTCCGGCGGGGCTCAGACCTCCAGCAGCACGGTGAACGGCCCGTCGTTCACCAGCGACACCTTCATGTCCGCCCCGAACCGCCCGGTCTCCACCTTGGCGCCCAGCGCCCGCAGCTCGGCCACCACCGCGTCCACCAGCGGCTCGGCGACCGGGCCGGGCGCGGCGGCGTTCCAGGTGGGCCGGCGGCCCTTCCGGGCGTCGCCGTACAGCGTGAACTGACTGATCACCAGCAGCGGTGCGCCCAGCTCCTCGCAGGAGAGCTCGGGGGAGCCGGGGAAGAGCCGCAGCGTCCACAGCTTGCGGGCCAGCTGGGCGGCCTTCGCCGGGGTGTCCTCGTGGGTCGCGCCGACCAGCACGCACAGGCCCGGCCCCTCGATCGCGCCCACGCACTCGCCGTCCACCCGGACGGCCGCCTCCGACACCCGCTGCACCACTGCTCGCATGCCGCCATTCTGCCGGAGGCGCGCGGCGCCTCGGCGTGCGCCGGGTGGCGTGCGCGTGCGCCGAGGTCGGCGCAGGTCAGCGAGCGGCCGCCAATTGTCGTACCAGCCATGGCGGTTCGCCAGGGGGGCCGTTCGGGTGCCGGGCGGTGCGCGGCCGCCCACCGGGGTGGCACGCTGTCCGACGCCGCCCGCGCACGGCCCCGTCGACCGACCAGGTCCCCCGGCGCCGCTAGCCCGAGCGGGTGGCACCGGCGCCCGCAGGGAACTCCCCGCGGCGGCCGGTCGTGTTCGGGTACGGGCAGCACGGCCCGGGACGCAGGAACAACGGCAGGTGGTGGATGGACGCGAGCGACATCGGCGGGCTGGGCCTGGACCAGCTACGGACGCTCCGGCGGGACGCACAGGAGCAGGAGGCCGACCTCTCGTACCTCCGCCGCCTGCTGCAGGGCCGGATGGACATCCTGCGGGCCGAGCTCGCCAACCGCCGGGTGCCGCACGACCTCGCCCCGCAGGCCTCCGCCGACCTGCTCGACCGGCTGCCGGCCATCCTGGCCGACCTGCCCTCCCCCGTCCGCCGCCCGGCCCGGCACGTGACGCTCGGCCCGCCCCGCGGCGCCGAGTACCGCCGCGAGGCCGACGCGCTGATGGGCGACGTCCGGCTCGCCGACCTCGCGGCACGCCCCACCTCCGCCCTGCTGGCCGCCGTCGAGCGGCTCTCCCGGCACGAGCGCGAGGTCTCCGGCCGGCGCCAGGTGCTGCAGCGGACGGCGGACGACTGCAGTGCGGAAATCACCCGCAGGTACCGTGAAGGGGAAGCACGGGTCGACGACCTGCTCACGGGGGGCTGAGGAGCGGGCGGCGGCCGGGCCACCCTCACCCAGTGCACTCGCCGTCAGGAGTCTCCATGCCCCAGTCCGCCCTGCCCGCCCTCGCCGAGGTCATACGCTCCGGCTTTGTCGAGGGCCGCCACCGCGGCTCCCTGGTGCTGCTCGCCGCCGACGGCTCGGTCGAGTACGCGCTCGGCGCACCCGAGGCGCCGGTCTTCCCGCGCTCCACCGCCAAGCCCTTCCAGGCGGTGGCCACCCTGCGGGCCGGCCTCGCCCTGGACGGCGAGGCGCTCGCCCTGGCCGCGTCCAGCCACTCCGCGGAGGACTTCCACCGCGACGCCGTCCGCGCCGTGCTCGCCGCCGCCGGCCTCACCGAGGAGGCCCTGCGCACCCCGGCGGACCTCCCGCTCGACCGGGTCGAGGCCGAGCTGCTGCTGCGCTCCGGCGGCAGCGCCGCACCGATCATGATGGACTGCTCCGGCAAGCACGCCGGCTGGCTGGCCGCCAGCGCCGCCAACGGCTGGGACACCGCCGCGTACCTCGACGCCGCCCACCCGATCCAGGTGCTGGCCCGCGAGGCCCTGGAGGAGGCCACCGGCGAGCGCGCCGCGCACGTCGGCACCGACGGCTGCGGCGCCCCGCTGCTCGCCGTCTCGCTGACCGGCCTGGCCCGCGGCTACCGCTCGCTGGTGCTCTCCGACCCCGGCACCCCGCAGCGCCGCGTCGCCGACGCGATGCGTGCCCACCCCGAGTACGTGGCCGGCACCCGCCGCGCCGACACCTGGCTGATGCGGGCGGTGCCCGGCACGCTCTCCAAGATGGGCGCCGAAGCCGTCCAGGTGGTCGCGCTGGCCGACGGCCGGGCACTCGCCTTCAAGATCGACGACGGTGCCGAGCGGGCCCGCGGGCCGGTGCTCGCCGCCGCGCTGCGCCGCCTCGGCGTCGAGCACGAGGTGCTGGACCGGATCGGTGCCGAGCCGCTGCACGGCGGCGGCGCGGTGGTGGGCGAGGTCCGCGCCGCGTTCTGATCCCCCGCATCGGCACCGCACAGCACAGCACCGCACAGCACCGCACAGCACCGCACAGCACCACACCAACGCAGCGGCCGCCCGGGCGTCCCCCGGGCGGCCGCGCCGCGGCCCGCAGGCGCCCGCTCGTCCACCGTGCCGCAGGACGCC
>NZ_JBEYFP010000018.1:0-38825 GCF_040634455.1 Kitasatospora sp. NPDC007106 | reverse complement strand
GGCCGCGCCGGCGCGGGCCGTCGGTGGTGGGGCGGCGCCCCACCGGGCGGACTCCGCAGCCCCCGGGGACGTCACGCCGCCGGTGCCGCGGGCCGCGCCGAAATTCGGATGCCGGTCCCCGGGACCCGCCGTACCGTGGCCGGATGAGCAAGGACGCACCGGCCGGGGCCGGCCGGCACACCGAGGGGCGGCCGACCGCACCGGACGCCGTCGAGGTCCGGGCCGTCACCGAGGACGAACTCCCGCTGTGGGACCGTGCGGTGGCCCGCGGATTCCTCCGCCCGCACCTCGCCGAGGGCACCGAGTACCGGCGGCTGACCTTCGAGCCGGGCCGCTTCCTCGGCGCCTTCGACCCGTACGACCCGTCCCGCTGCGTGGCCACCTTCCGCAGCTTCGACACCGGGCTCACCGTGCCCGGCGGCGCCCTGCTGCCGGTCGACGCGATCACCGCCGTGACGGTCAACTCCACCCACCGCCGCCGCGGCCTGCTCCGCCGGATGATGGGGCAGGACCTCGCGGCCGCGAAGGAGCGCGGCAGCGCCGCGGCGATCCTGATCGCCGCCGAGCACCCCATCTACGGCCGGTACGGCTTCGGCCCGGCCACCCGCAACCAGTCCTGGACGGTCGACCTCGGCCGCGGCCGGCTCCGCGAGGACCTGCCCGCCTCCGGAGGGCGGACCGACTTCGTCACCATGGCCGAGGCCCGCAAGCACGGCGCCGAACTCCACGAGCGCTGGCGGCGGCGGCAGCCCGGCGCGATCGGCCGCAGCGACACCTGGTGGAAGCTGCACACCGGCGAGGTCACCCTGCCCGGCTTCGACTGGAAGGAGCCCTTCCTCGCGCTGCACCGCGATGCCGAGGGCACCGTCACCGGTCTGATCGCCTACACGGTGGACGACGTGTGGGAGGGCAACCTGCCGAACTGCACCCTCACCGTCCAGGACTTCCTGGCGCTGGACCGCGAGGCCGCCGTGGCGCTGTGGCGCCTGGCGTTCTCGGTGGACTGGGTCCGCACCGTCGCGATCGGCAACCTCGCCCCCGACGACCCGCTGCCGCTGCTGCTCACCGACCCCCGCGCGGCCGTCCCCGGCCGGGACAGCTCCGACTTCCTCTGGCTGAGGCTGCTCGACCTGCCCGCCGCGTTCACCGCCCGCAGCTACCGCGCCCCCGGCCGGCTGGTCCTGGAGGTCGCCGACCCGGACGGCTTCGCGGCCGGCCGCTGGGCCTTGGAGACCGCCGCCGACGGCACCGGCCGCTGCACCCCGACCGGGGAGGCCGCCGACCTCGCGCTGGACGCCTCGGCGCTCGCCGCGCTGTACCTGGGCACCGAGTCCGCCGTCCGGCTGTACGCGGCCGGCCTGCTGACCGAGCTGACCGGCGGCGCGGCGGACCGGGCCGACCTGCTGCTGCGCACCGCCGTGCAGGCCTGGAACCCGGACGGCTTCTGACCGGCGGGCCCCACTCCGGCGCGGGACGCCGGCCGCGGGCCTCAGGTCGCGGTGCGGCCTATCGTCGGCAGGATGAAGTCCTGGATCAGGCCCTTCACGTCCCGCACCAGCGGGCGGAACACCCGGTAGCGGGAGAGCACGACCACCTTGGCGACCATCGGGGTGGACCGGCGGACGAACTCGCGGGTGCGCTCCTGGTCCGGGGTGTGGTCGAAGACCCAGTACAGCACGATGATCATCAGGTGCAGCCAGAGCAGGTCCGGCAGCAGTTCGGCCAGCTCCTTGTCCAGCTTGGGTGCGACGTCGGAGCCGGTCAGCACGTCCCGGAACAGCCCGACGGCGGTGGCCCGGGCCCGGTGCGACTCGTTGGCGAACGGGCTGAGCGAGCTGTTCGGGTCGGCGGCCGTCCGGAAGAACTGGGCGGCGAACTCGTGGTACGGCGCGGCGGTGTCCAGCCAGGAGGACAGCGCCAGGTGCAGCCGGTCGGCGAACTCGGTGTGGCCCTGCATCCGCTGCACGGCGTCCACGGCGTGCTCGACCGTCATCCCGTCGTAGAACCCCTGGATGAGGAATTCCTTCGAGGCGAAGTAGTAGTACGCGTTGCCGACCGAGATCCCGGCCTCGGCCGCGATCGCGCGCATGGTGGTCTTCTCGTAGCCGCGCTCCTGGAACAGGCGCATCGCGGTCTCGAGGATCAGCGCCCGGGTCTGCTCGCTCTTGCCGGTCTTGGGGCGCGCCCGGCCACCCGGGAGCTCCGCCCCGAGCCCGGCGTCCTGGGCGCTCTCGTCCATGCCTGGGGTGCCGCCCTTCTGCTCGTCCACGGCCCTGAGCCTAGCCGGGCGCGGAGGGTGTCCCGCCCGGGCCGGGCGGCGCGGGCCGGGCGGAGCCGCACCGGATCTCCCCTCCGTACCCGGTGCGGTCCGCCCCCGCAGGTTTCGAACGCGTTCAAAACCTGCTCCGGGAGACTCTAGGGCCGCTCCCGGGGCGACTTCAAGCGGAACCGGCCGCGGCCGCGCCGGACCGGGCCCCGGCGGCCCGTGAAAGGCTCGGGACATGACCGCCGAGATCACCGTCCGCGAGGGCGGACCCGCCGACGCCCCCGCCGTCGCGGCCCTGCACGCCGACAGCCGGCGCACGGCCTACGCAGGCCTCGTCCCCGCGGAGGCGCTCGGCGACGGACTGCCCGCCCAGCGCCTGGAGATCTGGGAGCTGCGCCTCACCGCCGACTACGGCGGCCCCGAGCACACCCCCGTCCTGCTGCTCGCCGAGGAGCCCGGCGGCGCACCGGTCGGCTTCGCCTACCTGGTGCCCGAACCCGACGGCCGCGTCCTGCTCGACAACCTGCACGTCCGCCCCGGCCGCACCGGCGGCGGCATCGGCACCCGGCTGCTGCGCGCCGCCCTCGACCGCGCCGCACCCGCCGCCCTCCGCCTGGAGGTGCTGCGCGACAACCACCGCGCCATCGCCTTCTACGAGCGCGAGGGCGGGGTGCGCACCGCCGAACGGACCGCGGTGTTCCCCGGCGGCCACGAGGTCACCGAGTACGAGTACAGCTGGCCGCGGCCGGCTCACCGGTCGTAGACCGTCACGGCCACCCCCTGCTCGGCCAGCCGGGCGCGGACCAGCGGCTCCACCCGCTCCCAGCGGCCGCCGGCCAGCCCGCAGCCGATCCGCGGCATGTGCACCGACGCCCCCAGCCGCCGGGCGTGCCCGGCGAGCTCCGCCAGCCCCGCGTCGATCGCCTCGTACCGCACCGGCACCCCGCTGGAACGGCCCGTGCGGATGCCCCGCTGGCCGACGAGGTTCGCCACCCAGACGTACCTCTCCACCTGGACCAACTGCACCGCGCCGAGCCCGAAGCCGTTCCGGGCCCGGTCGCGGTGCCACGCCCGGTAGGCGGCCTCCGGCTCCGGCCAGCGCCGCGAGAGCGCCAGCACGAAGCCCTTGCCCCAGCCGCCCAGGTCGTTGCAGACGTGCGCGATCACCTTGACCCCGGCGCCCTGCGGCGCACTGGCGTCCCCCCGTACGTACGTGATCCCTGCGGCCATGTCCGCGACGCTAGCGCCCGGCACCGACAGCGGGCCCGGGGATTTCCGTCGGCCCGCGACGAGTGACGCGGGGTCAGCCGGGAGGGTGGCCGGGGCGGTGCGGTGGTGTCTCGGTGCAGGTGCGTGGTCTCTTCGGCGATGGCCTGCGGGGCTGGTGGCCGGTGTGGGCGCCGGTGCCGGGGTCTGGTCGGTGCGGTGGGGTCGTGAGGGGTGGCGCGGCGTCGGCCGGGGAGGGTGGCCGGGGCGGCGCGGTGGTGTTTCCGTGCAGGTGCGTGGCCTCTTCGGCGATGGCCTGCGGTGCCGGTGGCCGGTGTGGGCGGCGGGTGCCGGGGTCTGGTCGGTGCGGTGGGTCAGTCTGCGCAGGCCGCGGCGGGTACGGCCCGGTCGGTGGCCCGGTGCTCGGCGGGGGAGGGGGCCGCGGCGCGCAGCCGGCGGGCGCCGGCCGCAACGATCAGCAGGGCGGTGGCCGCGGCCGCGGCCGGGACGAGGTAGCCGGAACCCGCGGGGAGGCGCTGGGCGACCGCGCCGCCGATCGCCGAGCCGGCCGAGATGCCGACCAGGATCGCCGAGACCGCCGCAGCCATCGCCTCGTTCAACCGGCCGGCCGGTACGAGCTGCTGGACGAGCGTCATCCCGCTCACCATGGTCGGCGCGGTGCCCGAACCCGCCAGGAAGAGGGCCGCCGCCAGCACCGCGGGCCCCGCGCCGAAGAATCCGGCCGCCGCGGGCAGCAGCATCAGGCCGGCCATCGCCGCGACGCCGCCGAGCAGCCGGGCGGCCGGGCCGCGGCGCGGCCGCAGCAGCCCGGACACCAGCCCCGACACGCACGATCCGGCCGCCACCAGGCCCAGCAGCAGCCCGGCCAGCGAGCCGTGCCCGGTCGCGTCGGTGTACGCGATGGTGGTGACCTCCATCGAGCCGAACACCACCCCGGTGGCGAGGAACATCGGCAGCAGCACCCGGAGGCTGCCGCGCCCGCCCGCCGGCCGGCCGGCCCCGCTCGTCCCCTCCTCGCCGGCAGTGCCCGCGGACGCCGGGGCGAGCGGCGGTTCGGTGCCGCGCTGCACGGCCAGCAGCAGCACACCGGCCGTGCAGAGCACCCCCGCGGTGAGCAGCCCGGTCTCCGGGGTGAACGCCCGGCAGAGCAGGACGGCCAGCACCGGGCCGAGCATGAAGCAGAGCTCGTCCAGCGCCTGCTCCAGGGAGTTGGCGAGGTGCCGGCCGGCCTCGTCGCCGCGCAGCAGGTGCGCCCAGCGCGCCCGGACCATCCCGCCGACGTTGGGCGCCGTCGAGGAGGCCGCCCAGCACAGGAACAGCGTCCAGTCGGGTGCGCCGGACCGGACGCAGAGCAGCAGCCCCGCCGTCGGCACCACGGCCGCCAGGACGGAGGGCACCGCGACCCGGGCCTGTCCGTACCGGTCGACCAGGCGGCCCAGCAGCGGCAGCAGGACGGCGAGGGAGACCAGCCCGGCGGCGGAGACGGCCCCGGCCAGTGCGTAGGAGCCGCGCCGTTCCGCGATCAGGACGACGGTGGAGACCCCGCTCATCGACATCGCGAGGCGGGCCGGCAGCGCGGCGAGGGTGAAGGCGAGCGCCCCGGGCAGGGCGAGGATGCGGCGGTACGAGGCGGACACGGGTCTCCCGGTCGAGGATCGGCGGTGCCACCAGCCTCGCCGCCGCCCGGGCCGCAGGTCCAACACCTGTTCGGCCCGATTCACGCATCTGCGTTGTCAATCGGCGGCCGGTTGCCTACGCTGCCGTGATCATGCCCCAGGACCTGCACCCCCGGCTGCTGCGCGGATTCGTCGCGACCGCCGAGACCCTCCACTTCGGCCGGGCGGCCGCGCTGCTGCACCTCGCCCAGCAGGCGCTCAGCCGGGACGTCCGGGCGCTGGAACGGCAGTTGGGAGTGGTGCTGTTCCACCGCACCACGCGCAGCGTCCAGCTGACCCCGGCCGGGGAGGCCCTGCTGCCGCAGGCCCGCCGCCTGCTGGCCCTGCACGACGAGATCGTCTCCGCCGTCCGGGCCCGGCCCCTGCTGGTCGACCTCGGCAACGACGTGGACGGCGCCGACCTCACCCCCGGCCGGCTGCTCGCCGCGGCCCGCGCCGCGGAGCCGGAGGCCGAGCTGCTCGCCCGGTTCCACGGCGGACTGGCCGCCGCCGCGGCGGAGTTGCTCGCGCACCGGCTGGACGTGGCCTTCGGCCGGCAGCCCGGCCTGCCCGCCCGGGTCCGGGCCCAACTCGCGCACGTCCCCGTCCGGCTGGAGCCGATGGCGGTCTTCCTGCCGGCCGACCACCCGCTGGCCGGCCGGGCAGCCGTCCCGGTGGCGGCCCTGGCCGGCCACCCCGTGGACGTCCTGGCCGGCAACCCGGCCACCACCGAGTGGACGGACCTGGGGCTCAACCTGCTGGCCGCGCACGGTCTGACGGCCGCACCCGGGCACGCCCCGCCGGTCGGCGTGCCGGAGCTCGCCCGCTACCTCGCCCGGCACCGCGAACCGGTGCTGACCACCGTCGGCGGGCCCGAGGTGCCGGGCTGCGTCACCCGGCCGCTGGTCGACCCGGTGCCGCTCAGCCTGGTGGGCCTGGTGCACCGGCCCGGCCTGCGCCACCCCGGGCTGACCGCGCTGCTCGCGGCGGCGGCGGACCTGGGGCGCCGGGAGGGCTGGCTGCGGCGCCCGCCGGGCAGCTGGCTGCCGGCGGAGGACGCCGCCCTGCTGCCCGGAACGGGATGACCCGCGGCCCTTGGTGGCGCGGTCGCGGCTACTTGTCCGCGATCAGGGTGCCGGCGGCGCCCCAGCTGTCGGCCGGGACCTCGTGGATCCACACCTGGACGGTCTCGGCCGGGATCTCGTAGGCCTCGACGAAGGCGTCGGTGATCTTCTTGACCAGCTCGCGCTTCAGCTCGACGGTGCGGGGGCCCTGCTGCACGGTGACGATCGGCATGGTGCTCTCCTCGGTCCTCGGCCGTCCGGTGCGGCTCCTCCGCCCAGCCCGGCCTCCTGGGAGGAGTCCACACCCGGGGGTGGGCCGCGACCCAGACCCGATCGGCTCTGGCAGCGATCACGAACCCTGATCGTTGCAGGTCAGCGGCTGTTCTTCGGGGGCGGGGCGGACTGCACCCGGTCCTGCCGGCAGGCGCTGAGCAGCAGCCGGGGCAGCGGTGCGCCGCGCCGGACGGCCAGCGAGGTGGGCAGGGCGAGGCGGGGGGTGCGCAGCGGACGGAAGGCCACCCGGCCCGACACCGTCCTGCGGGCGTTCTCCGTGTAGACCACCGTCCAGGTGGCCGGGCCGGAGCCGATGGCGGCGAGGGTGTCCTGCAGGGTGCCGGAGGCCGGGCCCGGGACGGGCTCGAAGCCCGCCTCCCGGCAGGCGGCCGTCACCAGGTCGACCAGGGCGGGGTGGTTGCGCCGCTCGGTGAGCCGCAGCGGGAGCGCGGCGAGGTCGGCGAGGTCGATCGCGTCCTGTTCGGCGAGCGGGTGCCGGGCGGGCAGCGCGACGGTCAACTCGTCCTCCCAGAGCGCGAGGAGGCGCAGTTCGCCGTCCTGCTCCGGCGGGACGCCGCGGACGAAGGCGGCGTCGAGCCGGCCGTCGGCGAGCCGGGCCAGCCGCTCGGCGGCGGGCAGCGCGCAGAGTTCCACCTCCACGCCGGGGGCGTGCCGCTCGTAGGCGTCGAGGATGCGGTCGAGGCGGGTGCCGAGGCCGGTGACCGTGCCGAGGCGGAGGCGGTCCGGGGCGGTGAGCGTGGCGGCGAGGGCGCGCGCGGACCGTTCTGCGTCCAGGACGGCGCGGGCCGCGGGCAGGAAGCGTTCTCCGCTCGGGGTGAGCCGGACGTGGCGGGGCGAGCGGTCGAACAGCTCGACCTTCAACTCCCGCTCCAGGCAGCGGACCTGCTGGCTGACGGCGGGCTGTCCGAGCAGCAGCCGCTCGGCGGCCCGGCCGAAGTGCAGTTCCTCGGCGACGGCGACGAAGCAGTGCAGCTGCCGCAGTTCCATGGCCGTACCCCCCGCTCGACCTGTGACTGTAGCCGACGGCGGAGCGGGCCGGCCGGGCCCGGGCACGGCGGCGCCCCCGCCGTCGGTGTCGGCGGGGGCGTGGCCGGGTGTCGCGAACCGTGCTGCCGTCAGGCGGACTTGACGGCGGAGATGTCGAAGGTGAGCTTGACCTTCTCGCCGATCAGCACGCCGCCGGTCTCCAGTGCGGCGTTGTAGGTCAGGCCCCACTCGGTGCGGTCCACGGTGGTGCGGCCCTCGAAGCCGATCCGGGCGGCACCGTACGGGTCGGTGGCGTGGCCGGTGTAGTCGAGGTCGAGGACGACCGGCTTGGTGACGTCCTTGATGGTGAGGTCACCGGTCATCCGGTAGGTGTCCTCGCCGATCCGCTCGGCGGAGGTGGAGGTGAACCGGATCTCCGGGTACGTCTCGGCGGCGAAGAAGTCGCCGGTGCGCAGGTGCTCGTCGCGCTGGGCCTGGCTGGTGTCCACGCTGGCGACCTTGATGACCAGCTCGGCGGAGGAGTTGCCGGGCTCGGCGCCGTCCAGCTTGAGCTTGCCGTCGTACTCGGTGAACTCGCCCCGGACGTTGGTCACCATCGCGTGGCGGACGGCGAAGCCGATCCGGCTGTGCGCGGGGTCGATGGCCCACTCGCCGCTCAGGTGGCCCAGGTCCGGGCTGTTGACGGCGGCCGGGGTGGTGGCGACGGCGGTGGCGGTGTCGTTGCGGCGGCTGAAGATGCCCATGGCTTCCTCCTCTGGTGCGAAGCCATATTGTTTAGGCTTCAACTTGTTGGCTCCACCATAACCCCATCTGGTTCAAAGTTCAACCACTAGTTTCGTCCGGCCGGCGAACGGCGGCCGGACTGCCCCCGGAGACCCCCGGTTAAGGTGAACCGGTCGGCCCACGGAAGGTTCCACCCATGGACGCGCTGCACGCCCTCTGGCAGGACGGCGGCCGGCTCGCCCTCTGGGCCGAGAGCGGCGCCGCGTACCACGACCGGCCGACCCGCCCCGGGCCCGGAGCCGGCCCCGCCGCACACCCCTACGCCCTCCCCGCCGCCGCCGTCGCCCGCCTGCTCGCCGGCCTCGGCCCCGGCCCCGGCTGGCTCGCCGCCCAGGCCGCCGAACGCTGGGCGACCCTGCACCTGCCCTCGCTCGGCGGCGCCCCCGCCCCCTCGCCCCAACTGCCCACCGGCACCCGCCCGCAGGGCGCCGCCCCCACCCCCTGGCGGGTCCCCGTCCTCGTCCTCGAAGGCCCGCACACCGCCCAACTCCTCGGCGCCCTCTTCGACCCGCACCGCGCCACCGCCCACTGCCAGCCCGACGACGGCCCGCCCACCGAACTCGCGTACGGCTCCTCGCTGCGCTGGCTCACCGCCGTGCACGACCTCGCCTGGCGGCTGGTCGGCCGCGGCCGCGTCCTGCCCGCCCTCCACGAGGCCGACGGCACCCCGTACGCCCGCTGGCGGCCCGCACCCGACGGCGAGGACCGCGCCGAGGCCGCCGCCCTCGCCGCCGGCTGCCCGCGGGTCTGCCTCGCCACCGACCCGGCGGCCGCCGCCGGCCGCCGCCGGGCCGACACCCTGCTCGCCGACGCGCTCGACACCCTCACCGACCTGGAGGCCCGGGCCGCCCTCGCCGACCGGCCGCCCCCACCCGGCGACGACCCCTGGCTGACCGCCCTGCACGCCCCCGACGGCCGCCTCGACACCGTCCCCGACGGACTCGCCGAACGCCTCGCCGCCTGGCACGCCCGGATCCCCGCCGACCCCGCCGTCCGGCTGGTGCTGCGGCTCGTCGAACCGCTCGGCCCCACCGAGGAGGAACCCGAGGGCCGCCCCGACGACGACTGGCGGCTCGACCTGCTGCTCCGGGCCGCCGACCGGCCGTCCCTGCTCGTTCCCGCCGCCGACCTGTGGACGGAGGGCCCCGGCCACGCCGCCCTCGCCCGCACCGTCCCCGAGCCCGCGGCCGCCCTCGCCGCCGAACTCGACCGGGCGGCCCTGCTCTACCCCGCCCTGCGCACCACCGCCCGCGAGATCCGGCCCACCGGCCTCGCCCTCGACCGGGCCGGCGCCCTCGCCTTCCTCCGCGACGCCGCCCCCGCACTCGACCGCGCAGGCTTCGGCATCCTGTTGCCCGCCTGGTGGCAGCGCCGCCCCCGGCTCGGACTCACCCTCACCGCCCGCACCGCCACCCCCGGCGCCGTCGACCGGCCCTCCCGCATCGACCGCGACGACCTGCTCGCCTTCCGCTGGCAGGCCGCCCTCGGCGACACCCCCCTCACCGAGGACGAACTCGCCGAACTCGCCGCCGCCCAACAAGGGCTCGTCCGCCTCCGCGGCCGCTGGACGGAAGTCGACACCGCCCAGATCCGCGCCGCCCACGCCTTCCTCACCCGCCACGCCACCGGCACCATGGACCGCGCCGACCTGCTCCGGCTCGCCCTCGACGAAACCGCGCACATCGCCGGCCTCCCCGTCACCGCCGTCCACGCCGACGGACCGATCGGCGACCTGCTCGCCGGCCGCGCCGGTACGGACCCCGCCGACACCTCGGACGAGGCCGCCCCGCCCGGATTCCACGGCGAACTCCGCCCCTACCAGCGGCGCGGCGCCGCCTGGCTGCACGCCCTCGGCGGACTAGGCCTCGGCGCCGTCCTCGCCGACGACATGGGACTCGGCAAGACCGTCCAGACGCTCGCCCTGCTAGCCCGCGAGCACGCCGAGGGCGCCACCGGACCCACCCTGCTGGTCTGCCCGACCTCCATGGTCGGCACCTGGCAGCGGGAGGCCGCCCGCTTCACCCCCGGCCTGCGCGTCCGGCTCCACCACGGCCCCGAACGCGGTACCGCCCGCACCGCCGCGGCCGTCGCCGACCTCGTCGTGACCAGCTACGACACCGTCCGCCGCGACGCCGCCGACCTCGCCGCCGTCCGCTGGCGCCGGATCGTCGCCGACGAGGCCCAGGCCGTCAAGAACACCGCCACCGACCGCTCCCGCGCCCTGCGCTCGCTGCCCTCCGGCCCGCGGATCGCCCTCACCGGCACCCCCGTGGAGAACCGGCTCGCCGAACTCCACGCCGTCCTCGACTTCGCCAACCCGGGACTCTTCGGCAGCGCCGAGTCCTTCCGCGAACGCTTCGCCGTCCCCGTCGAGCAGAACGCCAACCCGGCCGCCGCCGAACGGCTGCGCCGGCTCGCCGGGCCGTTCCTGCTGCGCCGGGTCAAGAGCGACCCCGCGATCGCCCTCGACCTGCCCGCCAAGCAGGAGTTCACCGTCCCGTGCGGGCTCACCGCCGAACAGGCCGGCCTCTACCGGGCGGTGGTCGCCGACCTGATGCAGCGCCTCGACGGGACCCGCGGCGTCGAACGCAAGGGCGCGGTGCTCTCCGCCCTCGGCCGGCTCAAGCAGGTCTGCAACCACCCCGCCCAACTCGTCCGCGACCGCGGCCCGCTGGCCGGCCGCTCGGGCAAGATCGACCGGCTGGAGGAGATCCTCGCCGCGGCCCTCGCGAGCGGCGAGCGCACCCTGGTCTTCAGCCAGTACACCGAGTTCACCGCCCGGCTCCGCCCCCACCTCGCCGAGCGGCTCGGCACCGAGGTCCTCCACCTGCACGGCGGCACGCCCCGGCCGGAGCGCGAGCGGCTCGTCCGGCGCTTCCAGGAGCCCGACGGACCCGGGGTGTTCCTGCTCTCGCTGCGGGCCGGCGGCACCGGACTCACCCTCACCGCCGCCAACCAGGTCGTCCACCTCGACCGGTGGTGGAACCCGGCCGTCGAGGACCAGGCGACCGACCGGGTCCACCGGATCGGCCAGCGCCGCGGCGTGCAGGTCCGCCGGCTGGTCTGCACCGGCACCGTCGAGGAACGGATCGCCGACCTCGTCGAGGCCAAGCGGACCCTGGCCGGCACCGTCGTCGGCGAGGGCGAGCAGTGGATCACCGAACTCTCCGCCGACGCCCTCCGCGACCTGCTCACCCTCTCCGCCGACGCCACCGGAGCCTGACCGCCGCCATGACCGCCGAACGCCCTGACGAACGTCCCGCCGAACGTCCCGACGCCCGCCCCGCCGCCGGCCCGGCCGGAGCGGACCGCGCCTTCTGGGAAGGCGACTTCACCCTCCGCACGGACGGCGACGACCGCCCGGCGGCCCCCGCCCTGGACCCGCTCGGCCCGTCCGGTTGCACCGTGCGCGGCCGCGACCTCGCCGACCTCCTCGCCCCCGCCTACCGGCGGTTCACCGGCACGGGCTGAGCGCACCGCGCCCCCCGGCCGCCCGGTGTCACGTTTCCGGGCGCCGCGCCGTCCCCTCTGCGAGAACAGCGCGACGACCCAGGAGGCACGGCCATGGCCCGCATCCCGCTCACCCCGCCCCGCACCCTGCTCAACCGCATCGGCGCCTGGTACTCCCGGCGGACGTACGGCAAGGTCCTCGACCCCGGGCTCGCCCTCGGCCACAACAGCCGGGTGCTGCTCACCTTCGTCCGCACCGAGCGCGGCGTCGCCCGCTGGAACGCCCTCGACCCCGGCCTCAAGCACCTCGCCGTGATGGCCGCCGCCGCCCGGATCAACTGCTCCTGGTGCCTGGACTACGGCCACTGGGCCGCGGACGGACTCGGCCTGCCGCTCGACAAGATCGCCCTGGTGCCGCAGTGGCGGGAGCACACCGAGGCGTTCACCGAACTCGAACAGCAGGTGATGGCCTACGCCGAGGCGGTGACCGAGACCGAGCCCGCCGTCACCGACGAACTCGCCGCCGCCCTGCTCGCCCGGCTCGGCGAGGCCGCCTTCGTCGAACTCACCGCCATCGCCGCGCTGGAGAACTTCCGCTCGCGCATCAACAGCGCCTTCGGCCTGACCAGCCAGGGCTTCTCCGCGGCCTGCGCCGTCCCGGCCCCGACCGCGTAGCCGCCCGCCCCGTCCGGCCGGCGCGGCGGAAAACCCCCTGCGCGGCCGGGCGGCCGGCTGACAGGGTGGGCCGGTGACCGAACTGCGCCAGATCCGCGCCGACTTCGACGAGCGCACCATCGTCGTCTACCAGGCGTACGGGCCGGCGATCGCCGGCCCGGCCGTCGCCGCCGGGCGGTTCGTCGAACCGTTCTCGCGCGGCCGGATGACCTGGATCAAGCCCTCCTTCCGCTGGCTGATGCACCGCAGCAACTGGGCCCGCAAGCCGGGGCAGGAGCGGGTGCTGGCCGTCCGGATCACCCGCGAGGGCTGGGAGAGCGCCCTGGCCGCCGCCGCCCCGACCACCGGGGACCCGGACGTGCTCGCCCGGGCCGCCGTGCACGTCCAGTGGGACCCGGAGCGGTCCGCGGCGGGCGCCCCGCTCAACCACTACAGCATCCAGATCGGGGTGGGCCGCGCCATGATCGGCGCCCTGGTCGACGAGTGGACCGTCTCGGTCACCGACCTCACGCCCCAGGTGCACCGGATCGCCGGGCTCATCCGGGCCGGGCGCAACGCCCAGGCCGTCCGGCTGCTGCCGCCCGAGCGCCCCTACCCGCTGGCACCCGAACTGGCCCGCCGCCTCGGGATCGCCCCGCGCCGCTGACGGCCGTCCGGGCCGGGGCGTCAGACGGGGCGGCGGCCGGTACCGGTGACCGCGGTGAAGTCGGCGACGAAGCGGCCCAGCAGCCGGGCCAGGTCGGCGCGGTCCTCGGGGCTCCAGTCGGCCGTGGTCTCGGCCACCACCCCGCGGCGGAAGGCGTGCACCCGGTCGAGCAGCGCCCGGCCGTCCGCGGTGAGCCGCAGCAGCGAACGGCGGCCGTCCGTCCGGTCGGCCTCGCGGTGCAGCAGCCCCGCGGCCAGCGCCTGGGCGGCCAGCCGGCTGGCCCGCGGCTGGTCCACGCCGAGCGCGGCGGCCGCTTCGGTCACAGTGAGCGCGGAGGCGTCCTCCACCGCGTCCAGCAGTTCCACCACGCCGTCCGGCGGCGCGGTCGACGCACCGACGGCGGGCGGTCCCGTCCGGTGGGCGGCGAGCCGGGCGAGCGCCCGCCGGGACTGGCTGCGGCGCAGCGCCACCAGCGCACGGGCGATCTCGGCGGCCTGAGCGTCGGCCGCCGGCTGCGCCGCGGGAACGTCCTTGCGGTCCATCGCCGTCCCGGTCCATAGTGGAGAACAATTGCATGTCATTATACATGGATATGGGGGAGCCGCCATGACCGCCGACCCGACCGACCGCCCCATCGGCCACTGGCTGAAGCACCTGCACGACCTCCTGGAGGACGGGTTCGCCGCCGACCTCGCCGACCTCGGCGTCGACCGGCACCGGTGGCAGGCGCTGCACACCCTGGCCGGCGGCCCGCACACGCCCGACGGGCTCGCCGCCGCCCTCGCCCCGTTCCGGGCCGACGCACGAGCCGGCGACGGCGGCCCGCTGTACGGTCCCGACGGGCTGGTGGCGCGCGGCTGGGCCGAACCCGCGGACGGTGGTGCGTTCCGCCTCACCGCCGCCGGCCGCGACCTCCACGACGCGGTCGAGGCCCGGGTCGCCGAGCTGCGGACCGCCGTCCTGGCCGGCCTGACCCGTGATCAGTACGCGGAGACCGTCCGCGTCCTGGCCGTCATGGCGGGCAACCTCGAACGCCGAGCCGGGGCGTCCGCGTGACCGGCGGCTCGGGCGACTCCGGCGGCTCCGGTGGCGGGCAGCGGGACGACCGAGGGCTCGCCGAGGATGGAACCATCGCCCGCGAGGGCTCCCTCGACCGCGTCCCGACGGCCTTCCGTCCGCTCGTCGACGCGGTCCGCACCCGGACGTCCGCCCTCTTCGGGGCCGACCGGCTGCACAGCGCCTACCTCTACGGCAGCATCCCGCGCGGGACGGCCGTCCCCGGGGTCTCCGACCTCGACCTGCTGCTCGCCCTGCGCCGGGAGCCGACCGGGGCCGACCGTGCCGACGCCGAGGCCCTCGGCGCCGGCCTCGACAGGGACTTCCCGGTGGTCGACGGCGCCGGGGTGCTCGTCTACGGCGCGGCCACCCTGCTCGGTCCGCTCGAACGCCACGACCTGGGCTTCTTCGTGGCCTGCCTGTGCACCCCGCTGATCGGGGACGACCTCGCCCGGGAGCTGCCCCGCTACCGGCCCAGCCGCCTGCTCGCCCGCGAGACCAACGGCGACCTGGCGCTCGCCCTGCCCCGCTGGCGGGAACGCCTGGCCGCCGACCCGGACGAGGAAGAGCGCCGACGGCTCGTCCGGGGGATCTCCCGCCGGCTGGTGCGGACGGGATTCACCCTGGTCATGCCCGACTGGAACGGCTGGACGAGCGACCTCGCCCGGTCCGCCGAGGTCTTCGCCGCCCGCTACCCCGCCCGCGCCGACCAGATGCGCCTGGCCGCCGCGACCGCCCGCACCCCCACCCCCGACCCCGCCGTGCTGGCCCTCCTGGTGACCGACCTCGCCCCCTGGCTCGCCGCCGAGTACACCGCCGTCCACGGTGCCAAGGCACCCCGCCCCTGACCGGCGGCCGGGCGGCGGGCCGGGGCGGCGTGCTGATTGCTGCAGTTAGCAGCGTGCTTGCAATTGCAAGCAGTGCTGTGCATGCTGGAGGCATGGCCTCACTGAACGTCGGCTCGCTCGGCGAGTACATCCGCGAGCAGCGCCGGAACGCGCAGTTCTCGCTGCGGCAGCTGGCCGAGGCGGCCGGGGTGTCCAACCCCTACCTCAGCCAGATCGAGCGCGGACTGCGCAAGCCCAGCGCGGAGATCCTGCAGCAGATCGCCAAGGCGCTGCGGATCTCGGCCGAGACGCTCTACGTGCAGGCCGGAATCCTGGAGGAGCGGCGCGAGGAGGGGCTCGAACTCCGCGTCGCGATCCTCGCCGACCCCCTGATCAACGAGCGGCAGAAGCAGGCCCTGCTCGCCGTCTACGACGCCTTCCTCAAGGAGAACCGCGAGAGCGCGCCCGCGCCCGACGCGTCTCCTGCCGCAGAGGACTGACCCGCCGCCGGGGCGACGGCGCCCCGGCTGCGGCACCGCACCAGACCACCGCACGCACCAGCAACGCCCGGGAGGACCGGCCATGCCGATCACCGACGACATCAAGAAGACCCTCAGCGACCCGACCCCGCTCTACGCCCTCGCCGGCGCCGGCGACCTCGCCTACGAGAAGCTCCGCGAAGTTCCCGGCAAGGTCGAGGCCCTCGCGGCCGACCGCAAGGCCGCCCAGGAGAAGGCCGCCGCCCGGCTGCAGGAGGCGCAGAGCCTGCTGGTCGAGGCCCAGGGCAAGGTCACCGAGGCCGTCACCGCGCTGCCCGCCGAGCTCAAGGACCTGAAGGAGCTCCAGGAGAAGGCCCAGACCTTCGCCCTGCAGCAGGTCGGCCGTGCCGCCGAGTTCGCGGTCAAGGCCAAGGAGGCCTACGACGAGCTGGCCGAGCGCGGCAAGGCCGTCGTCGAGAAGAACCGCACCGGCACCGTCGAGCCCGCGGGCGAGGTGGCCGCCGAGGCGGCGGTGACCGAGGTCGCCCTCGACGCCGAGCCGGCCGAGGCCGCGGCCCCCGAGGAGACCGCCCAGGACGGGCCGGCCGAGCCGGCCCCCACCGCCAAGAAGGCCGCCCGCGCCCGCAAGTCCGCCGGCAAGTAACGGGAAGGCCCGCAGGTCCGCCGTCCCGGGCACACCCGGGCGGTTCGGATCGTTGTCCCCGACGCGGGCCGTCCGCCGTGCCACCATGGGCGGAGGAGCCGAGGCCGCAGTGAGGAGTCCGCAGTGTTCCACATCCTGCTCTTCGACGTGCTCAACCCCTTGTGGTGGTTGTCCGTCGCGATCATCGGCTTCAAGCTGTTCGCCTTCGTGGACGCGGCGATCCGCCGTGAGGACGCCTACCGGGCCGCGGACAAGAAGACCAAGGGCTTCTGGCTGATCGTGCTGGGTCTCGCGCTCGGCATCGACCTGCTCCTCGGCGCCAACGTCCTCGGCAACTTCCTCACCCTGATCGGCCTGGTCGCGGCCATCGTCTACGTGGTCGACGTGCGGCCCGCGATCAAGCAGCTCACCGACGGCCGCGGCGGCGGCAACCGGCGGAACATCGGCCCGTACGGGCCCTGGTAGGAGCGTCCCCGACGACGACCCGTCCGACGACACGCCGAGAGGGCGGCACCCCCGCAAGGGTGCCGCCCTCTCGGCGCCCGGTGGCTCAGCCCATCAGGGCGGGCACCGGATTGCGCTCCAGCAGCAGCACGGCGACGTCGTCCGTCAGGGCACCGCCGTTCAGCTCCTCGACCTCGGCGAGCGCGCTGTCGACCAGCCGGCCCCGGGTGAGCCCGGTCGCGTGGTGGTCGGCGATCAGCTCGATCAGACCGTCCTGGCCGAGCCGGCGCGACCCGGCCCCGACCCGGCCCTCGACCAGGCCGTCGGTGTAGAGCAGCAGACTCCACCCGGGCCGCAGCTCCAGCTCCACGGCGGGCCAGGCGGCCAGCCCGTCGTCGCAGGGCAGCAGGCCCAGCGCCGGACCGGCCTGGTCCGCCGGCAGCAGCCGCGGCGGCCCGTCGGGGCCGAGCAGCAGCGGCGCCGGGTGGCCCGCCAGGAACAGCCGCACCGTCTCGACCGGCAGGGTGCCGGCAGCGCCGTCCGCGGCCGTGACGCCCACGGCCGTGCCGTCGGCCGGGTCGGCACCGACGGTCTCCGCGCCCGGGACGAGGACCAGCATGCACAGCGTCGCGAAGATCTCGTCGCTGCGCCGCTCGTGCTCCAGCACGTGCTGGAGGGTGGTGAGCAGCTCCTGCCCGGTGAGCCCGGCGAAGACCAAAGTCCGCCACGCTATCCGCAGGGCCACGCCGAGCGCGGCCTCGTCCGGCCCGTGCCCGCAGACGTCGCCGATGACCACGTGCACCGTGCCGTCGTCGGTGCGGACGGCGTCGTAGAAGTCGCCGCCGAGCAGCGCCCGGCGGCGGCCGGGCCGGTAGCGGCGGGTGAAGGCCAGGCCCGCGCCGTCGAGCAGCGGGGTCGGCAGCAGGTGCCGCTGCAGGCGGGCGTTCTCCTGGCCGCGGAGTTCGGCCTCGACGAGTCGGCGCTGCGACTCGTCGGCCCGTTTGCGCTCGACCGCGTACCGCAGGGCGCGGGCCAGCAGCGGGCCGTCCGTCTCGCGCTTGACCAGGAAGTCCTGGGCGCCGGCGGCCACGGCCGCGGCACCGAGTTCGGCGCCGGCCGCGTCGGTGAGGACGACCAGGGCGACGTGCGGGGCGCGGCGGCGCAGCTCGCGCAGCCCGTCCAGCCCGTCGGACGGGAAGTGCTCGGCGGCGGCGGGCCCGCCCTGGGTGCCGTGGGCCGGGGCGGCGAGGTCGAGCAGGACGCAGTTGAAGTCCACCGGGCGCTGGCGGGTGCGCCGGGCGACCATCGGGACGGGGGCCAGCAGCGCGGCGGCCTCCTCGATGCCCCCGGCGCGGTGCAGCTCGACCCGGGCGCCGCTCTCGGCGACCAGCGACTCGATCAGGCTGACGTCCCCGGAGCCGGCGTCCGCGACGACCAGCAGCCGGTACGGCGCCTCGTCGGAGGGCTCGCCCCGCTCGGACGGGGTCGTCCGCGGATGCGGTATCGGCGCCGGCTCGCGGGCCCCGTCGGGGCGGGCCGACCTGGGGGCGCCGGTCTCCGCGGCCGCCTTGGCGCGCTGGGCGACCGGTCGGCCGGCGGCGGGGCGCCCGGCCGCGGCGGTGGTGGGCGTGTTCGTTCCGGTGCCCGCGCGGTGCGCGGTGTCGGCGGCATCGGCGGCGCCGAGCCTGGCAGCGGCAGCGGATGCCCGCCCGTCTCCCGTTGCGGGCATTGGTCGATCCTTCCTTTCCCCGACTGCCCAACGGCTGACGTCCGTGCGCAGTGCCCGCCTGGCACCGCGGGTCGGGGAGCTTCTCGCGACCATAACGTGATCTCCGGGGATTTCTCTGACTGGCGGCCGCTGCTGTGGTTATTGCCACGCTCTCGGCGGCGTTCGCGATTACCGTGAGGGCCCTGCGAGGGGGACTGCGGAGGGGACTGACAGGAGGTCGGTGACGGTGACGCAGATCACGCTTGTGCAGGGTGACATCACGGATCAGCAGGTGGACGTGGTGGTGAACGCCGCGAACTCGTCGCTGCTGGGCGGCGGCGGGGTGGACGGCGCGATCCACCGCCGGGGCGGTCCGGACATCCTGGCGGACTGCCGTCGGTTGCGGGCCTCGCACTACGGCAAGGGGTTGCCGACCGGCCGGGCCGTCTCGACGACGGCCGGGCGGCTGCCGGCCCGGTGGGTGGTGCACACCGTGGGGCCGGTGTTCCTGACGGAGGATCGGGCGGAGCGGGCTGGGCTGCTGGCCTCCTGCTATCGGGAGTCGCTCAGGGTGGCGGTGGAGCTGGGGGCGCGTTCGGTGGCCTTCCCGGCGATCTCCGCCGGGATCTACGGGTGGCCGCTGGACGACGCGGCGCGGATCGCCCTCACGACGGTCGCGGACGAGGTGGCCGGAGGCCGGGCGGGCGAGGTCGCCGAGGTGCGCTTCGTGCTGTTCGGGGCCGAGGTCTACGGGGTGTTCGAACGGGTGTGGCGCGCGCTGGAGTCGGAGGTCTGAGGGCCGGCCCGTCCGCGGCGGTGCCGGCGCCGTGCGTGGTCGGGGCCCGTGGTGTGTGCGATGTGTGCGGTGCGTGCGGTGCGTGCGGTGTGACGCAGCGGAGCTGACGGAACCTCACGTGGCTGTCGGCAGTTCGTGCGATCGATTCCATGGTGGCGTGACGAGGCGTCAACACGCCAGAGGAATTCGATAACTCGTTCGAGTGAATCCGCCGCTCCGCACAGCCGAGCCGTCCCGCAGGCCCGTCCCACGCCAGCAGGCGGACCCGTGCCGCGCCGGCCTGCTACGGCGCCAGGGCGGACCAGGCCACGGTGACCTCCCCGTGCCGCCACCGGCGGGTGTCCACCAGCGGCCAGCCCTGCGCCATCGCGGCGCAGGCGGCCGTCCAGCGCTGCCGGGCGCCGAAGGCGGCGTACGGCGCCGCCGCGGCCCAGGCCCGGTCGAACTCGGTGAGGAAGGCGTGCACCCGCCGCCCCGGCACGTTGTGGTGGATCAGCGCCTTCGGCAGCCGTTCGGCCAGGTCGGAGGGGGTCTGCAGGTCGGCGAGCCGGGCCGCGAAGGTGACGGTGCGGGGCCCCTCCGGTCCGAGCGCCACCCACACGTGGCGGCGGCCGATCTCGTCGCAGGTACCCTCGACCAGCAGGCCGTCCGGGGCCAGCCGGCCGCAGAGCCGCTCCCAGACCGCGGCCACCGACTCCTCCTCGTACTGCCGCAGCACGTTGGCGGCCCGGACGAGGTGCGCCGAGGCGCCGTCCAGCGGCACCTCGAAGCCGCCCCGCCGGAAGGTCAGCAGCGGCGGGTCCGCGTACGGCAGGGCGGCCGCCACCCGGGCCGGCTCGATCTCGATGCCCACCACCCGGACGTCCGTCCGGCCGGCCCGCAGCCGGGAGGCGAGTTCGACGGCCGTCCACGGGGCCGCCCCGTAACCGAGGTCCACCGCGATCGGCGGCTGCGGGGCCGCGCGCAGCGTCCGGGCCATGGTGTGGACGATCCAGCGGTCCATCCGGCGCAGCCGGTTGGTGTTGGTGGTGCCCCGGGTCACCGTCCCGACCGGCCGGGTCGAACGCGGCCCGCGGGCGGGGGAGGGGTCGAAGGCGGCCATGCCCGCAGCGTACGCGGCGGCCCGGGCGGCGGCGGCCGTCCGGACCCCGGTCCGGAGCCCCGGCGTCGAATCCGGGCCGCGTGCGCCGGGCCACGGGCACCCGGCCGTGGGCGCCCGACCACGGGTTCCGGGCCGCGGCGGGCCCGTCGGCGGTCTCACCGGTCATCCGGGAATACCCGCCGCAGCTCCCCTGGTTGGCACACTGGACGTCCGTCCGCCCGGAACGACCGGTTCCGGGCGGCTGTGCGTCGGACGCGGACCGCCGCGGCCGGGCCCACCGCCCGCCGGGGTCCGCGACCCTGCCCGCACGACCGGATGCACCATCGACCGGGGAGCACGAGGAGGCTTCAGCCAGGTGACGCAGCACCCCGTACGCGCGGCCCGTCGCGAGCGGCTCGCGCAGCTGGGCACGGGCCCGGCGCAGACCGCCGGCACCGCCCCGTCGGCCCGTCGCGGCCGCCTCCAGGCGCTGATCGGCGGGCGGCCGCGGCGTCCGCGGCGGATCGCCATGCTGAGCGTCCACACCTCGCCGCTGCACCAGCCGGGCACCGGCGACGCCGGCGGCATGAACGTCTACATCGTGGAGCTCGCCAAGCGCCTCGCCGAGCTGGACATCGAGGTCGAGGTGTTCACCCGGGCGATCGCCTCCGACGACGCCCCGACCGTGCAGCTCGCCCCCGGCGTGCTCGTCCGCCACGTCACCGCCGGGCCGTACGAGGGCCTGGTCAAGGAGGACCTGCCGGCCCAGCTCTGCGCCTTCACCCACGGGGTGCTGCGCACCGAGGCGGGCCACCGCCCCGGCCACTACGACCTGGTGCACTCGCACTACTGGCTGTCCGGGCAGGTCGGCTGGCTGGCCGCCGAGCGCTGGGGCGTGCCGCTGGTGCACACCATGCACACCATGGCGAAGGTCAAGAACGCCTCGCTGGCCGAGGGCGACACCCCCGAGCCGGCCGCCCGGGTGATCGGCGAGACGCAGGTCGTGGAGGCCGCGGACCGGCTGATCGCCAACACCGCCGAGGAGGCGGCCGAGCTCTCGCACCACTACGACGCCCGCGGCGACCAGCTCGCGGTCGTCCACCCCGGCGTCAACCTGGACGTCTTCCGTCCCGGCAGCCGGTCGGCCGCCCGGGCCGCCCTCGGGCTGCCGCAGGACGCCGCAGTGCTGCTGTTCGCCGGCCGGATACAGCCGCTCAAGGCGCCCGACGTGCTGCTCAGCGCGGTCGCCGTGCTGCTGGCCCGGCGGCCCGAGCTGCGCGAGCGGCTGGTCGTCCCGGTGGTCGGCGGGCCGTCCGGCACCGGCCTCGCGAAGCCGGAGAGCCTGCACAAGCTGGCCGCCCAGCTCGGCATCTCGGACGTCGTCCGCTTCCACCCGCCGGTGGGCCAGGCGCGGCTCGCCGAGTGGTACCGCGCCGCGACCGCGCTGGTGATGCCCTCCTACAGCGAGTCCTTCGGCCTGGTCGCCCTGGAGGCGCAGGCCTGCGGCACCCCGGTGGTGGCGGCCGCGGTCGGCGGCCTGCCCGTCGCCGTCCGGGACGGCGTCACCGGCAGCCTGGTGCACGGCCACGACCCCGCCCGGTGGGCGGCGGCGCTGGAGCCGTACGCCACCGCCCCCGAGCTGGTGCGCGAGCGCGGCGCGGCGGCGGCCCGGCACGCGGCGGGGTTCGGCTGGGACACCGCGGCCGCCGCCACCGCGGAGGTCTACGCCCAGGCGATGGCCCGCCCGGCCGGCGGGCTCCGGCTCGCCTGAGGCACCGCACGGGGCGCCCGTCGCCCCGTGCCCGCCGGGTTTCCCCGTGCCCCTGCTGGGTGCCGGGCCGTACCGCCGAGTAGCGTCGGCGTCATGGCATTCCGTACCAAGGACGAGGCGCTGACCCTGCTGCGCACCGCGCTCGACGAGGCCGGGGTGGGGTGGGAGCCGGCCGTGACCGACCCGTACACGCTGGTCGCGACGCTGCCCGGCACCCGCAAGCTGTCCACCACCTGCGCGCTGCGGGTGGGCGACCACACCCTGTCGGTCAACGCGTTCGTGATCCGCCGGCCGGACGAGAACCACGAGGCCGTCTACCGCTGGCTGCTGGAACGCAACACCAGGCTGTACGGCGTCGCGTACGCCGTCGACCGGCTCGGCGACGTCTACCTCGCCGGGCGGCTGCCGCTGGAGGCGCTCACCCCCGACGCCGTCGACCGGCTGCTCGGCACCGTCCTGGACAACGCCGACGAGCCCTTCAACACCCTGCTGGAGCTGGGCTTCGCCACCGCGATCCGCCGCGAGTGGGAGTGGCGCACCAAGCGCGGCGAGTCCACCCGCAACCTCTCGGCCTTCGCCCACCTGGCCGGCCCGGCCGGCGACGGGCCCGCGGCGGACGCCCCCGGGCCGGTCGCGGCCGACTGAGCGGGACGGGCGGTCAGCCGCCCGCGGCGCTCGCGGCCGGCTCGGCGGCGACGGTGTCGGCCGCCCGGTCGGCCGCCGCCGGGGCCCCGGCCGGAGCCGTGGCCGGTGCGGGCCGCCGGCCGAGCAGCAGGAAGGCCCCCGCCGCGACCGTGCCGAAGACGGCGCAGGCACCCCAGACCGCCCGGCCGCCGGCGTGCTCCAGCAGGTAGCCGCCGGCCGCCGGGCCGACGAACGAGGCCAGCGACCAGGAGAGCGAGTAGACGCCCTGGTAGCGGCCGCGGGCGCGGGCCGGGGACAGCTCGGCGACCAGGCCCATCATGGTCGGCGCGGCCATGATCTCGCCGATCGTCCAGACCGCCACGGTGGCGGCGTAGAACCCGGCCGAGCCGCCGGCCAGCGCGGTCAGACCGAAGCCCCAGCCGGTCAGCAGCGAGCTGGCGACCAGCAGGCCCGTCCGGCTGCGGCCCTCCATCGCCCGGGTGAGCGGCAGCTGCAGCAGCACGATCAGCACGCCGTTGAGGCCGATGACCAGGCCGTACCGGGCCGCCGAGATGCCCGCCAGGCCCATGTCGACGGCCAGCGTGGTGCTGCCCTGCTGGGCGACCACGGCCAGCAGCAGGTTCACCGCCACCAGCGCCATGAACCGGCCGTCCCGGAAGACCGTGCCCAGGCCCGCCGGGGGCTCCGCCGGGACGGCGCCGGCCGCGGCCGTGCCCGCCGGGCGCTGCTCGGGACGGGACTCCGGCCGGGACTCGGGGACGCGGACGAAGACCACCACCGCACAGGCGAGCGTGGAGGCCGCGTCGATCAGGAACAGCGCGAGGTAGCCGTGCGCGGCGATCAGACCGGCCACCGCCGCGGAGACGCCGAAGCCGATGTTGATCGCCCAGTAGTTCAGCGAGTACGCCCGCACGCGGTGCTCGGCGGGGACGAGGTCGGCGATGATCGCCGAGATCGCCGGCCGGGAGGCGTTGCTCGCCAGGCCGACCAGGAAGGCCGTCACGGCGATCGCCACCCGGTCCTGGCAGAAGCCCAGGACGGCGGTCGACACCGCGGTGCCGAGCTGCGCGGCCAGCAGGGTCGGCCGCCGGCCCCAGCGGTCGGCCAGCACCCCGCCGCCGACGGCGGCGATCGCCGAACCCAGGCCGAAGAGCGAGGCCACCAGGCCCGCGTAGGCGGGGGAGAAGCCGCGGTCGTCGGTGAGGTAGAGGGCCAGGAAGGTCACCACGAAGCCGCCGAGGCGGTTCACCAGGGTCGACGTCCAGAGCCACCAGAACTGGCGGGGCAGCCCGCCCACCGCCTGGGAGACGGTGCTGCGCAGGCGGACGGCGGCGGACATCGGCGGCTCCCGGGGCATGACCGACCGGCGCGCCCGGGAGGAGGGGTGGACCGCCCGGACGCTCGGTAAGTGGCACAAGTGGTAGCCGCACATTACCCGGGATGAGACGGTCGGACCAGCGGATAACCGGCTCCTCTAAACTGGCGCCCATGGCTGACACGACCTACCGACTCATCCTGCTCCGCCACGGCGAGAGCCAGTGGAACCAGAAGAACCTCTTCACCGGATGGGTCGACGTCGACCTCAACGAGAAGGGCGAGAAGGAGGCCGCCCGCGGCGGCGAGCTCCTCCTCTCCGAGGGGATCCTCCCCGACGTGGTGCACACCTCCCTCCTGCGCCGCGCCATCCGCACCTCCCAGATCGCGCTCGACAAGGCCGACCGCCACTGGATCCCGGTCCACCGCAGCTGGCGCCTCAACGAGCGCCACTACGGCGCCCTGCAGGGCAAGGACAAGGCCCAGACCCTCGCCGAGTTCGGCGAGGACCAGTTCCAGCTGTGGCGCCGTTCCTACGACACCCCGCCGCCCGTGCTCGCCGACGACGCCGAGTACTCGCAGGCCGGCGACGCCCGCTACGCCGAGATCCCGAGCGAGATGCGTCCGCGCACCGAGTGCCTCAAGGACGTCGTCGAGCGCATGCTCCCCTACTGGTACGACGCGATCGTCCCGGACCTCGCCGCCGGCAACACCGTCCTGGTGACCGCCCACGGCAACAGCCTGCGCGCCCTGGTCAAGCACCTGGACGGTATCTCCGACGCCGACATCGCCGGCCTGAACATCCCCACCGGCATCCCGCTCGTCTACGAGCTCGACGCCGACTTCAAGCCGGTCACCCCCGGTGGCCGCTACCTCGACCCGGAGGCCGCGGCCGCCGCCATCGAGGCCGTGAAGAACCAGGGCAAGAAGTAACAGCCCCACGCCATCGGCCCCCCGTCCGGCGCTTCCCGCGCCGGGCGGGGGGCCGATCCGCGTCCTCGGCCGGGTCGGTGTAGAGAACCGGGTGACGGCTCCGTCCACGGAGCGGGTGCGCCACCGCGGCGCGCCAAAGAGCGAGGAGTCCACGTGCCGAAGTACCTGCTGATGGTCAACCACGACGGCGGAGCGTTCGAGGAGCCCATGGACCGGTGGGCCCCGGGCGACGTCGCGGCGCACTTCGACTACTACGCGGCGCTGACCGAGGAACTGGTCGCGAGCGGGGAGATGGTGCAGTTCACGCCGCTCGCCGACCCGCGGCTGGCCAGGATCGTGCGCTCGGACGGGGTCTCGGCCCCGGTGGTGACCGACGGCCCCTTCCCGGAGTCCAAGGAGGTGCTGGCCGGGTTCAACCTCGTCGAGGTGGAGTCCGAGGCCCGTGCCCTGGAGATCGCCGCCAGGATCTCGGCGGTGCCCGGCCCCGGTGGGGTGCCGACGCAGCAGCCGGTCGAGGTGCGCCAGGTGATGACCGACGCGGCGTTCGACCTGTGACCGACCGGCCCGTCGTCGAGGACCTGCTGCGCTCGCTGGCGCCGCAGGTCCTCGGCGTGCTGACCCGGCGGTGGGGCGACTTCTGCGCCTGCGAGGACGCCGTCCAGGAGGCCTTGATCGCCGCCGCCCGGCACTGGCCCGCGGAGGGCGTCCCGGACAATCCGCGCGGCTGGCTGCTGCGGACCGCCGAGCGCCGCCGCACCGACCTGATGCGCAGCGAGGCGGCGCGGCGGCGGCGCGAGGAGCGCGTGGCGAGGGAGCCGGCCGCGGCGCAGGCACCGGCGGCCGACGACTCCCTGGCCCTGCTGTTCATGTGCTGCCACCCGGCGCTCACGCCCGCCTCGGCGATCGCCCTGACGCTGCGGGCGGTCGGCGGCCTGACGACCGCCCAGATCGCGGCCGCCCACCTCGTCCCCGAGGCGACGATGGCGCAGCGCATCAGCCGGGCCAAGCAGCGGCTCAAGGGGTCCTCGACGGTGTTCGACGTGCCGGAGCCGGGCGCGCCGGACCGGCCGGAGCGGCTCCGCCGGGTGCTCCACGTGCTGTACCTGATGTTCAACGAGGGCTACACCACCTCCGGCGGGCCCGTCCTGCACCGGGCCGACCTGTCCGGCGAGGCCGTCCGGCTGGCCCGGGAGCTGCACCGGAGCCTGCCGGCCGACGGCGAGACGACCGGGCTGCTGGCCCTGATGCTGCTGACCGAGGCCCGCCGGCCGGCCCGCACCGGCCCGCACGGCGAGCTCGTCCCGCTGGACCGGCAGGACCGCACCCGCTGGGACCGCGACCTGATCGCCGAAGGCACCGCGCTGCTCAGGAGTTCCTTCGCCCACCGGGGGCGGCCGGGCGAGTACCGGCTGCTGGCCGCCGTCGCGGCCGTCCACGACGCGGCCGCCCGGGCCGAGGACACCGACTGGCCGCAGATCCTCGGCCTGTACGGACTGCTGGAGCAGGTGGCCGGCAGCCCGCTGGTCACGCTCAACCGGGCGGTCGCCCTCGCCATGGTCAACGGTCCGGCCGCCGCCCTGGAACTGATCGACGGACTCGACGCGGAGGGCGGGCCGCTCGCCGGCCACCACCGGGTGCACGCCGTGCGGGCCCACCTGCTGGAGACGGCGGGCGACACGGCGGGCGCGCTGGACTCGTACCGCACGGCGGCGGCCCGGACGACCAGCATGCCGGAGCGGCGCTACCTCACCGCCCGGGCCGCGCAGCTGCACGGGCGGGCCGCGGAGGGGCCGCCCGGCCGCGAGGGGTGAGCCCGCCGCCGGCGGCAATCCGCCGACGCTCCGTCAGTCCGCCTGTGCCGCAGACTGGTTCAGACCATTGACGGGGCGGGCGGCCGCTCCTAGCGTGGTGGTCCGCACCTGGCGCGGGCACGCCAAACCCCATGCTGAGCGCTGCCCGCCGGGGCCTTCCCTGCACGCACACGCACACTCCATCCACCCCCACGGAGGGAGCACCATGCGCAAGCGTCACATCCTGGCGGCCGCGGCGGCCGCCGCGGCCGTCCCACTGGCCACCGC
Source organism: Kitasatospora sp. NPDC007106 (assembly GCF_040634455.1). Taxonomy (NCBI): domain Bacteria; kingdom Bacillati; phylum Actinomycetota; class Actinomycetes; order Kitasatosporales; family Streptomycetaceae; genus Kitasatospora; species Kitasatospora sp. NPDC007106. Next base: position 11,982 of record NZ_JBEYFP010000018.1, on the reverse strand, counting down.
GATCCCCGCGTACTCGCACGCCTGGATCACCACCCCGCCGAGCCGGGCCGCCCTGTGCGCCGCCGGCACCGTGAAGAACTGCGGCGACATCCAGTGGGAGCCGCAGAGCGTCGAAGGGCCGAAGGGATTCCCGGCCCAGGGCCCGGCCGACGGCACCCTCTGCGCGGGCGGCAACAGCCGCTTCGCCCAGCTCGACGACCCGCGCGGCGGGGCGTGGCCGGCCACCCGGGTGAGCGCCGGCCAGCGGCTGACCTTCACCTGGAAGTTCACCGCCCGGCACGCCACCACGCAGTTCCGCTACTACCTCACCAAGCCGGGCTACAACGCGGGCAGCAAGGTGACCCGGGCCAACCTGGACACCACGCCCTTCCTCACCGTCCCCTACAACGGCGCGCAGCCGCCCGCCACGCTGAGCCACACCGCGACCCTGCCCTCCGGCCGCACCGGCCACCAGGTGGTCCTGGCGATCTGGGACGTCGCGGACACCGGCAACGCCTTCTACCAGTGCATGGACGTCACCTTCTAGGCGTCCGGCCCGATCCGCCCCGGCACGGCGACGATCCGTGCCGACACGGCGACGCCCCGGCCGGACGACGCAGCAGCGCCGCCCGGCCGGGGCGTCCGGCGTCAGTGGCCGCCGCAGCAGCCGCCGTCCGCGCCGCCGCACTGGCAGGGGGCGCCGGACTGGCAGCCGCAGCCGCACCCCGGCCCGCAGCCGCAGCCCGCGGCGACGACCGGCAGCAGCTTCACGGAGGGCGGCGCGGCGGGTCCCGCCGCGGCCGTGGTCGGGTTCTGGTCAGCCTTCATCGCGGTCGGGTCCTCCTCATCGACGGCTGTCGACGGCAGTCGACGGCACACCACGGCACGCCGCAGCACCCGCCGGCATGCCCAGAACGAGTGAAAACCGGTCCCGGACGGGGCGTCAACGGGCGCGCGGAGGTAGGGCGCCCGCGCACGCGTGCGCCCCCGGCCGACGCGCCCCCGCCGTGCCCCGTCCGGGGGCCGCGGATCACTCGGCCTGCAGGGCCGCCGCCTCCGCCGCGAACTCGTCCGCGTGCTCGCCGGTCACCAGGAAGACCACGCGCTTGGCCACCGACACCGCGTGGTCCGCGAACCGCTCGTAGTAGCGGCCCACCAGGGTCACGTCGACCGCGGTCTCGATGCCGTGCTGCCAGCGGTCGTCCAGCAGGTGCGAGAACAGCTCGCGGTGCAGGGCGTCGATCGCGTCGTCGTCCCGCTCCAGCTCCAGGGCGGCGTTGGCGTCCTTGGTGGAGATCACCAGGCCGGCCTTGGCGACCAGGCGCTGGGCGAGCTGCCCCATCTCCAGCACGATCGGGTGCAGGTCGTTCGGCACGGCCGACTCGGGGTAGCGCAGCCGGGCCACCTTGGCCACGTGCCGGGCCAGGTCGCCGCAGCGCTCCAGGTCGGCGCTCATGCGCAGGCTGGTGACCACGATGCGCAGGTCCGTCGCGACGGGCTGCTGCCGGGCCAGCAGGTCGATGGCCCGGTTCTCCAGGTCGTGGTGGAGGTCGTTGACCTTCTCGTCGGCGGCGATCACGCTCTCCGCCAGGGCCAGGTCCGCGTCGAGCAGCGCGGTGGTGGCCCGGCCCATGGCCGAGCCGACCAGCCGGGCGAGCTCGACCAGGCCGTCGCTGATCGAGTCGAGTTCCTCGTGGTACTGGTCGCGCATGCTCTCTCCTCCTGGCCGCCCGTCCCCCCGAACGGAGGGCCGGCCGGTCCGTCAGTAGCTCTGTCGGTGGCGGTGCCGACCGGTCCGTCCCGAGGACGGCCGCTGCTGGTGGCGCGAATGGTAGCCGCGTCACCGCCCGCACGGGCTTGCGTCGACCACACTGAGCCGTCCGGGCGACCGCGCACGACCCCCGCAGTGAACCGGTGGAGGACTGAAGGTGAATTCTCGGCAACGTGCGGCCGAGCCCTTGATCGCACCCTTGGGGAGCGTGCCCGACCTGCGCTTAGGCTGAGTGGCATGGACGTGAATGTGGCCACCGCCGCTGCCTGCGCCATAGCCGGGCTCGGCGTCGGTCTCACGGCCGCCATCGCCTTCCGCTGGAGCGAGCGCGAGCAGGCCCGCGGCGCCTCCCCCCGGGGCGGCTCCGCCGGCAGGACCGGGGGCAGCGGGCTCCTGGCGTACGAACCCCCGTTGCCGGCAGGCGTGGACACGGTGCTCTCCGTGCTGCGCTCCTGCGCGATCGTGCTCGGCGAGGGCGACGAGGTGGTCAAGGCCAGCTCCGCCGCCTACGCGATGGGGCTGGTCCGCGGCGGTGCGGTGGCCGTGGAACAGATGCTCTCGCTGGCCCGGGCGACCCGCCGCGACGGCGAGATCCGGCAGGTCGAACTGGAGGTGCCCCGGCCCGGCGGCGCCCGTGCGTCCGACCCGCTGGCCGTCTCCGTCCGGGTCGCCCCGCTGGGCTCCCGGCTGGTCCTCGTCCTGGTCGAGGACCTGACCGAGCGGCGCCGGATCGAGGCGATCCGCCGCGACTTCGTGGCCAACGTCTCGCACGAGCTCAAGACCCCGGTCGGCGCGCTCTCGCTGCTCTCCGAGGCCGTCGCGGACGCCTCCGACGACCCGGAGGCCGTCCAGCGCTTCGCCGGCCGGATGCAGATCGAGGCGACCCGGCTGGCCAGCCTCGTCCAGGAGATCATCGACCTGTCCCGGGTCCAGGACGACCAGCTGCTGGTCGACCCCGAGCCCGTCCCGGTCGACGAGCTGATCGCCGAGGCGATCGACCGCTGCCGCCAGCCCGCCGCCGCCAAGCAGATCCTGATCGCCGCGGGCGGCACCGGCGGCCTCTACCTGCACGGCAACCGCGGCCAGCTCGCGGCCGCGCTCGGCAACCTCGTCGAGAACGCCGTCAACTACAGCCCGCCGCGGACCCGGGTGGCCATCGCCACCCGCCGCATCTCCAGCGCCGCCGTCCTCGGCGAGGCCGACGGCGAGCTGATCGAGATCTCGGTGACCGACCAGGGCATCGGCATCTCGGAGAAGGACCGCGAGCGGATCTTCGAACGCTTCTACCGGGTGGACCCGGCCCGATCAAGGGCCACCGGCGGAACCGGCCTCGGCCTCTCCATCGTCAAGCACGTCGCGGCCTCCCACCGCGGCACCGTGGCGGTGTGGAGCGTCGAGGGCCAGGGATCCACCTTCACCCTGCGGCTCCCGGCCGGGCAAGTGCCCGCCGGCGGCCGCGCGACCGTCCCGCCGACCGAGGCGGACGAGACCGACACCACAGCACCAACCCCCCTTCCTGCCCCGGAGGCCCGATCGTGACCCGAGTACTGGTGGTCGAGGACGAGGAGTCGTTCAGCGACGCCCTCTCGTACATGCTCCGCAAGGAGGGATTCGAGGTGGCCGTGGCCGCCACCGGCCCCGACGCCCTGGAGCAGTTCGAGCGCAACGGCGCCGACCTGGTCCTGCTCGACCTGATGCTGCCGGGCCTGCCGGGCACCGAGGTCTGCCGCCAGCTGCGCGTCCGCTCCAACGTGCCGGTGATCATGGTCACCGCCAAGGACAGCGAGATCGACAAGGTCGTCGGTCTGGAGATAGGTGCGGACGACTACGTCACCAAGCCCTACTCCACCCGTGAGCTGGTCGCCCGCATCCGCGCGGTGCTCCGCCGCCGCGGCGAGGACGGCAACGGCAACGGCGACGGCAGCGGCCCGGGCGCGCTGGAGGCCGGCCCCGTCCGGATGGACGTCGACCGGCACGTGGTGACGGTGGACGGCGCCAAGGTCGACCTGCCGCTCAAGGAGTTCGACCTGCTGGAGATGCTGCTCCGCAATGCCGGCCGGGTGCTCACCCGCATGCAGCTGATCGACCGGGTCTGGGGTGCGGACTACGTCGGCGACACCAAGACCCTGGACGTCCACGTCAAGCGGCTGCGCGCCAAGATCGAGCCGGACCCGGGCGCGCCGCGCTACCTGGTCACCGTCCGCGGCCTGGGCTACAAGTTCGAGCCGTAGGCCGGCCCGGGCCGACCGGCCCCGGTGACGACGACGGCCGAGGGCCCCGCTCCGTGCGGGGCCCTCGGCCGTTGCAGTCGATACGCGCGGTTCGCTGCGGCTCGGTGTGCCGAGGCTCAGTGCGCCGAGGCTCAGTGCGCCGAGGCGCTCGCCGTCGCGGTGGCCGAGCCGGTCGCCGTGGCCGAGGCGGTGGCGGAGGGCGAGCCCGAGGCGGTGGCGGAGGGCGAGCCGGTGGCGGTGGCCGAGGCGCTCGCGGAGGCCGACGGCTTGGCGCTCTCCTCGGGAGCCTTGGGGCCGAACGAGGCGTACAGGCCCTCGGCCGGCACGACGCCGACCGGCAGGCCGACCTTGCCCGCGGTCTTGAAGGTGAAGTCGGTGTCGGCGTAGCCGCCGAGCGGGAGCTTCGCCGAGGACAGGTGGACGGCGGGCTGGCCCTCGCCGCCGATCAGCACGGAGCCGCCGGCCGGGATGGTGATCTCGGACACCTCGGCGCCCTTGGCGTCGGTGAAGGTGGCGTTGCCGGCGCCCTCGACCGACACGGACTGCAGGACCTCGGGGGCCGAGCCGGTGTTGGCGATGTTGACCGTCAGGTTGACCGGGCCGGCCTCGTCCGAGGAGGCACCCTTGGCGGTCACCAGCAGCACGTTGTTGAGGCGCAGGTTCTGGCCGACCGAGGTCGCCGCGTTGTCCGGCTTGATCTGCAGGGTCTCCGCCTGGTTGCCGGCCGCGCAGGCGGACAGCGGCAGAACAGCGGCGAGGACGATGGCGGCGACCGCGCCGCGTCGAAGGCTCCGGCTCACGGCGGCGACTTCTCCTTGGGTGTGGATCACGGATGTGGATCACGTGGGGTGGTCAGCGATCAGACTACCGACCGCTTACGCCCGCCTCCCACGGGGTGGCCCCGTGTCGCGGTCCTCCGTCCGTACGCACCCGCAGCACGCCGCCGCGGCGATCCCGGACGTCCACGAACCGGCGCAGGTCGCACGGGTCCCGCCGGGAGGGTCACCGGATAACGGTTCGGACACGGCGGCGGATCGGACGAAAACTCAAGATCCAATCATGGTTTCGGCGGTGTTGCCAGAGGTTTCGCCGAGCTGCCGAACCGCCTCCGACCTGCGGGAAGCCCTCCTCGAACACCGGTCGCAGCACGTCATGGGGGTGGTTGTCAAGCCCTGAGACCTGCCCTGACCTGCGAAAACGCCCTTCGGGTGCGCCGAGAAGCGTGTTATTCTGGAAAGCCACGGAAGGGGTCCTGTCACATGACGTTCAAGGTTGGCGACACGGTGGTCTACCCCCATCACGGGGCCGCGCTGATCGAGGCCATCGAAACTCGCCAGATCAAAGGTGTGGACAAGACCTACCTGGTGCTCAAGGTGCAGCAGGGAGACCTGACACTGCGTGTGCCCGCCGAGAACGCGGAGTTCGTCGGCGTGCGCGACGTGGTCGGTCAGGAAGGTCTCGACCGGGTCTTCGAGGTGCTGCGCGCGCCGTACACCGAGGAGCCCACCAACTGGTCGCGTCGCTACAAGGCGAATCTCGAGAAGCTCGCCTCGGGCGATGTCATCAAGGTCGCCGAGGTCGTCCGCGACCTGTGGCGCCGCGAGCGCGAGCGCGGCCTGTCGGCCGGCGAGAAGCGGATGCTCGCCAAGGCTCGCCAGATCCTGGTCAGCGAACTCGCGCTGGCCGAGAACACCAACGAGGACAAGGCGGAGACGCTGCTCGACGAGGTCCTCGCCTCCTAAGCGGCTTCGCAACGCCCAGCGCCCGATGCCGGTGCGCGATCCCGGTCACACCGTTGTCCGGGTCGGTCTCCGGCACCTCGGGCGCTTCGGCGTGCCCGCCCACGGTGCATCCGGGCCGCGGGTGCCGGCCGGGTGACGGCGCGTTCGGCGGGCCCGCGCGCCCGTCGTGCGGACGCCCCGCACGGGCCGTCGCACCCCGGTCGCACGCCGGCCCTGCGCGCGGGGTGTCGGACTCGTCGGAGCGGTTTGGCTAACGTGCAGTCGGAAGGGGTCCGTCGCGTACGCCGTGCGGCGCACGCCATGGCCATACCCACTTCGCCGAAGGAGCGAAACCTGAACGGGTCAGCAGCAGTTGCAGCGGCGGTGGTGCCCGCCGCCGGGCGCGGGGAGCGGTTGGGGCCCGGCGCCCCGAAGGCCCTCCGCGAACTCGGCGGGGTGCCCCTGCTGGTCCACGCCGTCCGGGCGCTGGCCCGCAGCCGGGCGATCGGCCTGGTCGTGGTCGCCGCCCCGCCGGACGGGGTCGCCGAGGTGGTCGCCCTGCTCGGCAGCCACGGCCTCGACGGCAAGGACGTCCGCGTGGTCGCCGGCGGCGCCACCCGGCAGGAGTCCGTCCGGCTCGGACTCGCGGCCATCCCCGAGGAGGTCGAGGCGGTGCTGGTGCACGACGCGGCCCGGCCGCTCGTCCCGGTCGAGGTGGTGGACGCCGTCGCCGCCGCCGTCCGCGCCGGGGCCGACGCCGTCGTCCCCGCCGTGCCGCTCGCCGACACCGTCAAGCGGGTCGAGCCGCAGGAGCCCGGCGTGCCCGAACCCGTGCTGGAGACCCCGGACCGCTCCGCGCTGCGCGCCGTGCAGACCCCGCAGGGCTTCCGCCGCTCGGTGCTGCACGAGGTGCACGAGAAGGCGGTCGCCGAGGAGTCGGCCGGCGGCCTCCCGCCGGTCACCGACGACGCCGGGCTGGTCGAGCGCTTCGGCGGCCGGGTCGTCGTGGTGCCCGGCCACGAGGAGGCGTTCAAGGTCACCCGTCCGCTGGACCTCGTGCTCGCCGAGGCCGTGCTCGCCCGCAGGAGGGCCTCCGATGGTTTCTGACCCCACCGGCGCCGCCGGCTCCGCCGTCCCGGCCGCTCCCGTCATGCCGCTGGTCGGCATCGGCACCGACGTGCACGCCTTCGAGGCCGGCCGCCCGCTGCGGGTCGCCGGACTCGACTGGCCGGACGCCGGTGACGGCCTGGCCGGGCACTCGGACGCCGACGTCGCCGCGCACGCCGCCTGCGACGCGCTGTTCTCCGCCGCCGGCCTCGGCGACCTCGGCGCGCACTTCGGCACCGACCGCCCGGAGTGGTCCGGCGCCGCCGGCACCGCCCTGCTCGCGGAGGCCGCCCGGATCGTCCGCGCCGCCGGCTTCGAGATCGGCAACGTGGCGATCCAGGTGATCGGCGTCCGCCCGAAGATCGGCAAGCGCCGCGCCGAGGCGCAGGCCGCGCTCTCGGCCGCGGTCGGCGCCCCGGTCGCCGTCTCCGGCACCACCACCGACGGCCTCGGCCTGACCGGCCGCGCCGAGGGCCTGGCCGCGATCGCCACCGCCCTGGTGTACCGCACCTCCTGACGTCCCGCCGGTCCGCCCGGCCCGCCGCCCTGACGGCCCGTCCGCCGGGGCGGCCCGCCCGGGCACGGGCCGGCGGGCCCCGGAACCGCTGCGACGGTGGGAGTCCCGCGCCCGTAAAGGTGGCGGGGCACCCCTGTGGGCCCACTACGCTTGACGCTGTGACCCTTCGCCTGTACGACACCAACACCCGCCAGGTACGCGACTTCGTCCCGCTTGTACCGGGCTGTGTCTCGATCTACCTGTGCGGTGCGACCGTGCAGGCCCCGCCCCACATCGGGCACATCCGGTCCGGCCTCAACTTCGACGTGATGCGCCGGTGGTTGGGCTACCGCGGCTACGACGTCACCTTCGTGCGCAACGTCACCGACATCGACGACAAGGTGATCGCCAAGAGCCGGGAGTTCGGCATCCCCTGGTGGCAGATCGCCTACGCCAACGAGCGCGCGTTCAACGACGGCTACGCCGCCCTCGGCTGCCTGCCGCCCACCGCCGAGCCGCGGGCCACCGGCCACGTGCCCGAGATGATCGAGATGATGCGCGGCCTGATCGAGCGCGGCCACGCCTACGCCTCCGAGGGCAACGTCTACTTCGACGTGAAGTCCTACCCGGACTACCTGGAGCTCTCCAACCAGCAGCTGGAGAACCTCCTGCAGCCCGAGGGCGAGGGCGAGACCGGCAAGCGGGACGCCCGCGACTTCGCCATGTGGAAGCGGGCCAAGGAGGGCGAGCCCAGCTGGGAGACCCCCTGGGGCCGCGGCCGCCCCGGCTGGCACCTGGAGTGCTCGGCCATGGCGCACAAGTACCTCGGCCGGGCCTTCGACATCCACGGCGGCGGGATCGACCTGATCTTCCCGCACCACGAGAACGAGATCGCGCAGTCCAAGGCCTACGGCGACGACTTCGCGGCGTTCTGGGTGCACAACGCCTGGGTCACCATGAGCGGCGAGAAGATGAGCAAGTCGCTCGGCAACTCGGTGCTGGTCTCCGACATGGTGCAGCGCTGGCGCCCGATCGTGCTCCGCTACTACCTGGCCTCCCCGCACTACCGCTCGATGATCGAGTACAGCGAGGAGTCGCTGCGCGAGGCCGAGACCGCCTTCGCCCGCATCGAGGGCTTCGTCGAGCGGGCCGTCGAGCGCTGCGGCGCGGTCGACCCGGCCCCCGAGGTCCCGCTCGCCTTCGCCGAGGCGATGGACGACGACCTCGGCGTCCCGCAGGCCCTCGCCGTGCTGCACACCGCCGTCCGCCAGGGCAACAGCGCGCTGACCGCGGACGACAAGGACAGCGCGGTGGCGCGACTCGCCGAGGTCCGTGCGATGCTCGGAGTGCTGGGCCTCGACCCGCTCGACGACTTCTGGGCCGGCGGCAGCCGCGGCGACGACCTGCACGGCGTGGTCGACTCGCTCGTCCGGCTCGTCCTGGACCAGCGCCAGGCGGCCCGGGACCGCAAGGACTACGCCACCGCGGACGCCATCCGCGACCAGCTCGGGCTGGCCGGGCTGGCGATCGAGGACACCCCGTCCGGCCCCCGCTGGACGGTCAACCAGTAGGTCCCGCCCACGGGCGGGACCGGCGAACCAGTAGCCCCGGCCACGGGGCGAGCGTGGGCCGCAGCCGGTGCTCCACCGGCTACGGCCCATCCTCATGACGAACCTCAAGACGTAGAAGAGACAGGAAGTACAGCCATGGCCGGCAACAGCCAGCGCAGGAACCGCCGCAACCCCGGGTCGAAGAAGGGCGCGAGTGTCGGTACCGGCGGCCACAGCCGGAAGGCACTGCAGGGCAAGGGCCCGACCCCGCCCGGGGAGGCCCGCAAGGGACACCCCAAGCAGCGTGCCGCCAACGCCGCGCTCAAGCGCGAGCGGGACGCCAAGTCCCGGGCCGGCATGCGCCGGGCCGGCGGCGCCGGCCGGGGCGGGCGCGGCGGCGCCGGTGCCGCCGAGCTGGTGGTCGGCCGCAACTCCGTGGTCGAGGCCCTGCAGGGCGGCGTGCCGGCCAACGCGCTGTACGTGATGCAGTTCATCGACACCGACGACCGGGTCCGCGACGCGTACCAGGCCGCCAACGAGCGCGGCGTCCCGCTCATGGAGGCCCCGCGCGCCCAGCTCGACCAGATGACCGGCGGCCTCAACCACCAGGGCCTGGTGCTGCAGGTCCCGCCGTACGAGTACGCGCACCCGGACGACCTGGTCGCCGAGGCCGCCGACGCCGGCGAGGACGCGCTGATCATGGCGCTGGACGGGGTCACCGACTCCCGCAACCTCGGCGCCGTCGTCCGCTCCGCCGCCGCCTTCGGCGCGCACGGCGTGGTCATCCCCGAGCGCCGCGCCGCGGGCATGACCGCCGGTGCCTGGAAGACCTCCTCGGGTGCCGCCGCCCGGCTGCCCGTCGCCCGCGCCACCAACCTGACCCGCGCCCTGGAGGCCTACCAGAAGGCCGGTCTGATGGTGGTCGGCCTGGCCGCCGACGGCGAGGCCGAGATCGGCGACCTCGACGCGCTCACCGGCCCGGTGGTCATCGTGGCCGGCTCCGAGGGCAAGGGCCTCTCCCGGCTGGTCGCCGAGACCTGCGACATCCGGGTCCGCATCCCGATGCCCGGCCAGACGGAGTCGCTGAACGCCGGTGTCGCCGCCGGCATCGTGCTGTACGAGGCCGCCCGGATGCGCGCCCGCCGCTGACCGGCGGCGGTCGCCGGGGGTGGTTCCCCGCCGGCCGGCAGCGCCGCAACGGCGCTGTTCCGCCCGGAACGGACAGCTTCGTGGGAGGAACCGATCGGGTCCGGCCGGGCCCGATCGGTTTTCCCATGATCACTTCAAATCCACGCCGGGAATCCACCCGGGAGAGTGTCCTCCGGGCCCGTCACCCGGTTAGTGGGGTGTGGACACCAGAACACCTCGGCGCCCGGGACAGGGCGGCACGGCGGGGATAGACCCCGGACCGGGCCTCAGCACGGTCAGGGTGCCGTCCGATCCCGCGAAGCTCAGCAGCACCCAGGCCAGCTTCCGCATCCGGCTCGCCGCCCCGGTGGCCCCGATGATCGACGTGCCGGTCGGCGCGGCCTTCGGGGACCCGTACGGCATCCGGGCCGGCGCGGCCGGCCTCGGCGCCCGACCCCTGGTCACGCCGCAGGTCGTGGTGCCGAGCGCGCAGATCCCCGCCTTCGCGGGGGCCGGCACCGCCGCGCCCCGGCGCAAGGGCCGGGTCACCACCGTCACCTGGAGCGGTCAGACGGCGCCCGGCGACATGGCGGCCACCCGGCTGCTGGAGGCCGTCCGGCTCACCACCGTCCCCGCCCCGGCGGGCGCCCCCGGCTTCGGCCCGACCGGGCCCGGCGCCGGCGGACCGGGCGACGAGACCCAGCCGCTGCACGCCGTACCGCGCCAGGCGGGCCCGCCCCCGCTGCCGTACGAGCCGATCACCCGGGGCTGGACGCCCAGCGGCGACCTGCCCGAGGCCCCCGCGGCCGCGGGCCCGGCCGACGCCCGGCACGCCCGCTACCCGGGCCGCCGGGTCGACCTCGGCCTGGTGCTGCTGCCGCTGCGGGTCGTACTCGGCTCGCTTTCCGTCTACGCCGGCTTCAGCAAGCTCTGCGACCCGGTGTACTTCGACGGCGGCGAGCGCGGCTCGATGATGCGCTGGCTCTCCTCGCTGCACCCCTGGAAGGTCGCCGAGCCGCTGCTCGCGTTCGCCATGAACCACCCGGTCGGCGCCGGGCTGGGCGTGGCGTTCACCGAGATCGTGGTCGGTGTCCTCACCGTCCTCGGCCTCTGGCAGCGGGTGGCGTCCGCCGCGGCGATGACGCTCTCCGCGGCGCTGCTCTTCACCGTCAGCTGGCGGTCGGTGCCGGTGTACGACGCCCCCGACCTGATCTTCCTGGCGGCATGGAGCCCGCTGCTGATCGCCGGGGCGCCGTTCGGCTCGCTGGACGGCCGGATCGCCCTCGACGCCTGGCGGCAGTACGGCCCCGAGGCGACGCAGGCGATCCGTCGGCGGGTGCTGCGGCGCAGCTCCGTGGTGGCGGCGGTGGTCGTCGGGCTGACCCTGCTGATCGGCTCGATGCTCGGAGCGGCCGTCCGCACCGGCGGCGGCACCGGCCCGGCGCCGGTCAAGCCGCCGACCGACTACGGCTCCCCGCTCTGGCCGGGCAACGGCACCGGCAGCTCGCAGTCGTCGACGCCGAGCCCCTCCCCGTCGCCCAGCCGGTCGACCTCCCCGTCCCCCTCGGGGAAGTCCTCGCCGTCCTCCTCCTCGACCAGGGGCGGCAAGTCCAAGTCGACCAAGTCGGGTGCCACCGCGGGCAGCAGCGGCGGACCGGGCCGGTCCACCAGCACCCGCGGGAGCTCCTCGGGCGGCACCGGCGGCAGCGGGTCCACCCCGCGGCCCGGCAGCAGCACCGGCCTGATCGGCGGCGTGCTCGGCAGCGCGCCGCTGGGCGGCCTCACGTCCCTCGGCATGGACCGGCCCACCGGGCCGGCGGCCACGGCCTGAGGCGCCGCCGGAAGAGCTGTCGGCGGCCCGGGGCGCGGCGGCGCACCGAACGGCGGAGGGGCCTCCCACCCGGGTGGGACGGCCCCCCCCCCGGCCCGGGGCGTGGGCACCCCGCCCCGCACCGGACAACACACCACAGAAAAACACACACCACAAAACAAAAAACCA
>NZ_JBEYFP010000017.1:0-39833 GCF_040634455.1 Kitasatospora sp. NPDC007106 | reverse complement strand
CTTGGCCAGCGTCAGCCGGGCGCCCGCGGCCGGAGCCGCCGGGGCGCCGGCGGACGGCTTGGCCGAAGCGCTGCCGGACGGCTTCGAGGACGCGCTGCCGGACGGGCTCGCCGAGGGGCTCCCGGACGGCTGGGCGGAACCGCTGCCGGAGGGCTTCGCCGTGGCACCCGCCGGCGGCGCGACGTCGGAGAGCGAGGCGGTGCCGCCCTCCGCCTTGCCGCCGGCCGGGTCGTACAGCGTCAGGTCGGTGTTGGCGAACAGGCCCTGGATCGGCGGCGGGCACACCAGCGTGCTGCGCTCCACCTGCGCGGTGGTGGCGCCGCCCGGCGCACCGGCCGTGGACGGGTCGGCCGGCGGGCGGAGCTCGGCGATCCCGAAGACCACGCCGAGCACGGCCACCGCGGCCAGCAGCGACCGGCCGGTGCGGCTGCCGCCGGGCAGGCCGTCGAAGCTGGGCTTCTTGATCTCGGGCAGGCTCGGCTTCTTGAGGCCGGCGGCCTTGATGCTGGGCTTCTTCATCGCGGGTCAGTTCCCCGTTCCGTGGTGGTGCGGGTGACCGCCGTTGGTGTATCCGTCCTGCTGGCCGCCGTCGGGGTCGTAGTACGGCTCGCCGGTCTGCTGGCCCGGCACCCAGGGCTGCTGCTCCTGCGGGTAGCCCTGGTACTGCTGGCCGTCGTAGCCGTAGGGCGCGTACGGGTCGGCGTACTGGGTGCCGTCGTAGCCGGGCTGCGGCTGCTGGTAGCCGCCCTGTTCGTACCCCTGCTGTTCGTACCCCTGCTGCTCGTACCCCTGCTGCTGCTCGTAGCCCTGCGGGTAGCCCTGGTGCTGGTCGTACCCCTGCTGCTCGTAGCCCTGCTGCTGCTCGTAGCCCTGCTGGTCGTACTCGGTCCCCCGGCCGTCCGGATCCTCGGCGTCCTGCCGGTCCCAGCCGTACGCGTCCTGGAAGCCGTTCTGGTACGGGTCGGCCTGGTAGGGGTCGGCGTAGTCGTCGGCACCCGGGCCGTCGGCACCGCCCTGCTGCGGGATGCCCGCGTAGACGCCGGTGTCGCCCTCGGTGCCGTCGGCCTCGCCGCGCTCGGCCATCCGGCGGGCGCGGCGGCTGCCGGGCGCGGGCGGCTCGGCGGCCGCGGCGAGCGCCTGGGCGGCCACCACGTCCTCGGGCAGGTCGTCGTCCTTGGTGCTGCGCCGGCCGGGCAGCGCGAGGACGAGCACGACCACGCCGAGCAGCAGCTGGCCGGCGATCCAGCCGGTGTGCGGGAGGCTGCCGGTGCGGGTGACCTCCAGGCGGCCGCCCTGCGCGGGCAGCTTGAAGGCCTGGGCCCAGTCGCCGTCCAGGGCGGCGGCCTCCAGCTCGCGGCCGTCCAGGGTGGCCTGCCACTTCGGGTCGGCCTGCTCGGCGATGCGCAGCACGCGGCCGGCCGGGCCGTCCGGGAGGTCGGTGACGATGTCGTGGGCGCCGGACGGCAGCGGCGTGGTGCCGCCGCCCTTGGGCGCGACCACGACCGCGCGGGTGGCGGGGGCGCCGGTGACCTGCCAGATGGCGATGCCGTTGTCGCGGCTCAGCCGGGACAGGCCGGGGGTGGTGTCGAGCACGTCGCGGACCTTGGCGGTCAGCGGGTCCTTCACCTCGACGTAGCCGATGCCGTAGGCGGCGAGCGCCTTGGCCTGGTCGCCGCCGGATCCGGCGAGCAGGCGTCCGGTGAGCCCGGTGAGGCCCTGGGTGGCGGCGGCGTCGACGGTGGCCTCGGCCTGGCCGAGGGTCAGCCCGGCGTCGCGGACGAGGGCGTAGCCGACGGCGCTGCCGTCCGCCTTGCCGGTCAGCACCAGGGTGCGGGAGCGGTCGGTGGTGCCGGCCTGCTCGGCGATGAAGGCGGGCAGCTGGGACTCGCGGGTGCGCTGCAGCGGGCCGTCGGCGCCGGCGATCGCCCACCACACGGCGGTACCGACCGGGGCGAGCACGGCGCTGGCGAGGACGAGCGCGGCGACCGGCTGCCGCCAGCCGAAGGCGATGCCGGAGACGCGGGCGTTGGCGCCGTCGGCGCCGATCGCGGCGGCGGCCAGCAGGGCGACGCCGGTCAGCAGGGTGGCCGGGCCGGCCCAGGCCGCGGTGCCGGGGCCGCCGGACGCCGGGATGACGGTGGTGCCGGCGACGGCGACGGCGAAGACCAGGCCGGCGCCGGCGGCGCCCCAGGCGGCGAGCACGGCGCGGCGCCGGTCGGCGCGCAGCAGCGCGGCGAGCGCGGCGAGCACGACGCCCGCGGAGAGCCAGACCGGCGGGGTGCCGGAGCCGCCGGGGTTGGCGAGCAGCAGGCCGAGCGGGGTGGCGGCGTGGCCGCTGAAGACGGGGACGCCGGCCTCCAGCAGGAGCCGCGAGGGGTGCGTCAGCACCTGGAGCGACCAGGGGGCGAGCACCAGGACGGGCACGCCGAGGATGACCACCACGCGCAGGCCGAGCAGCCGCAGCGCGGTGCCGCCGGAGCCGAACGCGCCGCCGCGCAGCACCGCGTGGGCGAGGGCGGCGAGGCAGAGCGGCACCGCGATCGCCCAGGCGAGCGGGACGAAGGCGGTGGAGAGGGTGAGCATGAAGACGGTCATCCAGACCGGCCGCCAGCCGGGCCGGGCGCCCTTGGCGGCGCTCTCGCTGCGGATGCCGAGGCCGGCCGCGATCGCCGCGGCGCGGGCCAGCGGCGGCAGCAGGACGGCGAACACGGCGGTGCCGATCCGGCCCTGGGCGATCGCGCCGGTGGCGGCGGGCAGCAGCGCGTAGGTGGCGCTGGCCCAGGCCCGGACGATCTTGGACCCGATCAGCGGCCGGGAGACCAGGTAGGCGCTGACCGCGGCGAGCGGCACGGACAGCACGACGATCAGGGTGAGCGCCAGGTTGGCGCTGCCGAACAGCAGCCCGGAGAGGACGGCGAGCACGGCCAGGTAGGGCGGGGCGGCGGCGGTGGAGCCGGTGCCGACGGGGTGCCAGGAGCCGGCGTAGGTGTTCCACAGTCCGGCCAGGCCGTCGGAGGCCGGGAGCAGGGCGCCGCCGGAGAGGTCGCCGGTGCCGAGCAGGCTGCGGCAGGCGGCCAGGGCGAACACCAGCAGGGCGGCGAAGAGCACCGGCGCCGGGCGCCGGACGAGCTTCTTCAGCAGGACGAACTGCTCGACGACGAGGTCGTCGGCGTCGTCGTCGCCGGGCCCGGACTCGACCGAGCCGTGCCGGCCGGCGCCGTGGTCGTCGCCGCGGCCGATGCCGAGCGAGGAGATCGCGGTCTCGACGGCGAGCCGGGCGGTGGCGCCGGGCGCCGGGAAGAGGCTGCGGTCGTCGAGCGCGTCGGCGGAGCGGGTGCGCTTGCGGCGTTTGCGGGCGAGCAGCAGCCGGGGCAGCCGGATGAGCTCGTGGTTGAGGCCGGCGAGTTCGTCGTACGCCTGCCGGGGGTCCTTGCCGACGAGGTTGGCGAGCACCCGCAGCAGGGTGCCGAGGATCATCCGGAGCAGGACGTAGGGGAAGAGCGCGCCGCGGGAGTTGGCGAGCAGGGTGTAGACGGCGCCGGCCTTGTCGACCCGGTGCGGGTGTTCGGGGCCGCAGTCGATGGCGCGGCGCTCGCGGCTGGCGGCCTCGGCGTGCCGGAGCACGGCGTCGGGGGCGACGACGACGCGGTGGCCGGCGGCGTTGACCCGCCAGCAGAAGTCGACGTCGTCGCGCATCAGCGGCAGCGCCTTGTCGAAGCCGCCGAGCTCCTCGAAGACGTCGCGCCGCACGAGCATGCCGGCGCTGGAGACGGCGAGCACCGGGCGGACCTGGTCGTGCTGGCCCTGGTCCTGCTCGCGGCGGTCGAGGCCCGTCCAGCGGCGGCCGGAGCGGGCGATGGTGACGCCGACCTCCAGCAGCTGCCGGCGGTCGTACCAGCTGCGCAGCTTGGGGCCGACCACGGCGGCGGAGGGCGTGGAGTCGGCGACCTGGAGGAGCCGGCGCAGCGCGTCGGTCTGCGGCTCGCAGTCGTCGTGCAGCAGCCAGAGCCACTCGGTGGGGTGGACCTCGCGCGGGCCGGTGCGGCCGAGGCCGTCCTCCTGCCGGCCCAGCGGGTCGTCGTAGTCGTCCCAGCCGCCGGTGACCGGGTCGTAGCCGGAGGGGTCGAGGCTGTACGGGAGGTCCTCGGGGCGCAGCGGCGGGCTGTTGAAGACGGCCTGGGCGACCGCGTTGCCGAATCCGGAGCGGCGGCCGAGCACCAGCGGGCCGCTCTCGGGCAGCCAGTCGCCGAGGGTGTCCTGGAGCAGCTGCGGCGAGGCGTCGGTGGAGCCGGTGTCGACGGCGAGGACGCGCTGGACGGGCCGGTCCTGGCCGAGCAGGCCGGCGAGGGCCTGCGGCAGCCAGCGCGCGCCGTCGTGCGAGACGATCACGGCGGTGACGAGGTGCCGCGGGTACGCGGGTGGCCGGGCAGCGGAGAAGCCGCTCTGGTGGCTGTAGGCAGTCATCGAGTTCGCGGGCCCCAGGGGTTCTTCGGCGGACGCAGCCTTCGGCGGACGCAGCCGGTGGACGACGGCGGGTGGTGCGCGCGCCGTCCGGTGGGGCCCGGTCCACCGGGGTGGCCGGTACCCGCGGGGCGGGCGGCGGTGCGCGGGCGCCGGATGGCGAGCATCCGGATGGCGCACCACACTAACGGCTCCGCCTCGCGGGGGCGCCGCCGGTACAGGGGAAGGACGGGCACGGGGACGCGAAAGCGCCCCACCGACCGGTGGGGCGCCCGGCACTGCTGGGGGGTTCGGTTCGTCAGACCGCGCTCTTCTTGAGCCGACGGCGCTCGCGCTCGGAGAGACCGCCCCAGATGCCGAAGCGCTCGTCGTTGGCGAGGGCGTACTCCAGGCACTCGGAGCGAACCTCGCAGGCGAGGCAGACCTTCTTGGCCTCGCGGGTCGAGCCGCCCTTCTCGGGGAAGAAGGACTCCGGGTCGGTCTGGGCGCAGAGTGCGCGCTCCTGCCAGCCGAGTTCCTCTTCTTCGTCCTCTGCGATGCCGTCACCGATCAAAAGCTCAAAGAGCTCGCTCATCTGGCGCGCCTCCTCTGCCCCTCTTGGCGTCCCCGTGGTGTTGCCGTTGCCTGAGCGGCGGAACGACACGAGTGAAATTACAGTTGCGCCGCTCTGGCCCAGTCAAGCCGAGCTCTGGTATTGGGTCGAGGATTCACTCCCCGGAACCAAGCCGCTACCAATAGTGTACATATCCGGACAACCCGGACATTTGCCCTGGAGCAGACGTAACCGCCCAAAGGTATCCGGTATCTGACGTCCGGTCAGCACCGGCCGGCCCCGCCGAGGCGGTCCCGGCGATCGGGCCGGAACCTGCTCCCGATCAAGAAGACGCCCGCGGAGGCGGCCCGGTTGCCCGGGTACCGGGCTGCCTTCCCGGCGATCTTCGCATCGAAACCTAGAGGGTGATTTATCACTCCATCCGGTGGTTGGTGCATGATCCGTCCTGAATGTCCCGGAGATCGGGTTGACACCGGACCCACGGGTGAGGTCTCCTGTCCCCCATGTATCGGTTCGTCTCCCGCCCCGTCGGCCGCCAGGCCGCCCCGCGGGCTGCCTCGAACCAGCTCTGTTGTCGCCTCTGTTCCTGCTGTATCTAGGCGCACGCGTCCCACCGCGCGCCGCACACAGCCCGAACATCGAGGCCGCCCGCGCGACACGTCCCCGAACCACCGCGGATCGGCTCACCACCCGACCGACCCCGGCCGATCCGAGGACTCCCGTGCGAATGCCCCGCCTCCGCCCGCGCAACCGCGACCGCAAGAAGAACGCACTCGTCACCACCCGCACCGCCGTGCGCATCGCCGCCCCGCGGCACCCCTGGGCCGACGGCCTGAGCGACGTCTCCATCGCCGGCGACCCGCTCGCCTTCCCCCACCTCGCCCGCACCGACCTGCCGCGCCACCCGGCCGCCCCGGTCACCGTCGCCGACCGGGCCCGACTGGTGCGCGAGATCGCCGCCGACCGCGCCCGCTGGGAGCCGCTGGTCCGCTACGACGCGCTCACCCGCTGGTACGCCCGGCTGGAGACCGGCCCCGGCTACGAGGTCTGGCTGCTCAGCTGGCTGCCCGGCCAGAGCAGCGGGTTCCACGACCACGGCGACTCCGCCGGCGTGATGGCCGTCGTGCAGGGCGAACTCACCGAGCGGTCCCTGACCGCGGCCGGCGAGGGCACCCGGGTGCTGCGACCGGGCACGCAGCGGGTCTTCTCCGGCGGCTACCTGCACGAGATGGTCAACGCCGCGCTGGAGCCCGCCGTCTCCGTCCACCTCTACACGCCCGGCCTGGTCGAGATGAACCAGTACGGCGCCGCCGCCGTGCCGGAGCACCAGCCCGAACCGCGGTAGCCGCCCCGCCGGCTGGCAGGATGACCCCATGCGCATCGTGGCACTGGCTGGCGGAATCGGTGGGGCGCGCTTCCTGCGCGGACTGAAGGAGGCCGTCGCCCCCGGCGACGTGATCACCGTCATCGGCAACACCGGCGACGACATCCACCTCTTCGGACTCAAGGTCTGCCCGGACCTCGACACCGTGATGTACACCCTCGGCGGCGGGATCCACGAGGAACAGGGCTGGGGCCGGGCCGACGAGACCTGGTCCGTCAAGGAGGAGATGAAGGCGTACGGGGTCGGACCCGACTGGTTCGGGCTCGGCGACCGCGACTTCGCCACCCACATCGTCCGCACCCAGATGATCTCCGCCGGCTACCCGCTCAGCGCCGTCACCGAGGCGCTCTGCGACCGCTGGCAGCCGGGCGTGCGGCTGATCCCGATGAGCGACGACCGGGTCGAGACGCACGTGCGGATCACCGACGACCGGGGAACCCGGGCCGTGCACTTCCAGGAGTACTGGGTGCGGCTGCACGCCGAGGTCGCGGCCGAGGCGATCGTGCCGGTCGGCGCCGACACCGCGAAGCCCGCCCCCGGCGTCCTGGAGGCGATCGCCGAGGCCGACGTGATCCTCCTCCCGCCGTCCAACCCGGTGGTGTCCGTCGGCACGATCCTCGCCGTGCCCGGCATCCGGCGGGCGGTCGCCGACGCGGCCGCCCCGGTCGTCGGGCTCTCGCCGATCGTCGGCGGCGCCCCCGTCCGCGGCATGGCGGACAAGGTGCTGGCCGCCGTCGGCGTCGAGGCCGCGGCCGACGCCGTCGCCCTGCACTACGGCGCCGACCTGCTGGACGGATGGCTGGTGGACACCGCCGACGAGGCCGCCGTCGCCGCGGTCGAGGCCGCCGGCATCCGCTGCCGCGCCGTCCCGCTGATGATGACCGACGTGCCGGCGACCGCCGCGATGGCCCGCGCCGCGCTGGAGCTCGCCGCGGAGGTGCGGGCGTGAGCCTGGAGATCCTCCCGGTCACCGGCCTCCCGGAGATCGCACCCGGCGCCGACCTCGCCGAACTCCTCGCCAAGCACGGCAGCTTCGAGGACGGCGACATCCTGCTCGTCACCTCGAAGATCGTCAGCAAGGCCGAGGGCCGCGTCCTGCACGCCGCCGACCGGGAGGCCGCCATCGACGCCGAGACCGTCCGGGTGGTCGCCCGGCGCGGCCCGGCCCGGATCGTCGAGAACCGCAACGGCCTGGTGATGGCCGCCGCCGGCGTCGACGCCTCCAACACCCCGCCCGGCACCGTCCTGCTGCTGCCCGAGGACCCGGACGGCTCCGCCCGCGCCCTCCGCGAGCGGCTCCAGGAACTCACCGGCCGCCGGCTCGCCGTCCTCCTCACCGACACCTTCGGCCGCCCCTGGCGCACCGGCCTCACCGACGTCGCCATCGGCGCGGCCGGACTGCCCGTCCTGGACGACCACCGCGGCCGCACCGACGGCCACGGCAACCTGCTGCAGCTCACCGTCACCGCCACCGCCGACGAACTCGCCGCCGCGGGCGACCTGGTGAAGGGCAAGACCAGCGGCACCCCCGTCGCCGTGGTCCGCGGCCTCGGCCACCTCGTCACCGACGGGCACGGCGAGGGCGTCCGGCCGCTGATCCGGCCCGCCGCCGACGACATGTTCCGCCTCGGCACCTCCGAAGCACTGCGCCGGGCCGTCACCCTGCGGCGCACCGTCCGCAGCTTCACCGACGAACCGGTCGACCCGGCCGCCGTCCGGCGCGCGGTCGCCGCCGCGGTCACCGCCCCCGCACCGCACCACACCACCCCGTGGCGGTTCGTCCTGCTGGAGGACCCGCGGACCCGCACCGCCCTGCTGGACGCCATGCTGGCGGCCTGGCGGCGCGACCTGCGGGAGCTCGACGGCTGGGACGAGGAGCGGATCGCCCGGCGGACCGCCCGCGGGGACGTCCTGCGCAAGGCCCCCTACCTGGTGGTGCCCTGCCTCGTCATGGACGGCTCGCACAGCTACCCGGACGGGCGGCGCGCCGCGGCCGAACGGGAGATGTTCACGGTGGCGATCGGTGCGGCCGTGCAGAACCTGCTGGTCGCACTCACCGGCGAGGGGTACGGCACCGCCTGGGTGTCGTCCACGATGTTCTGCCGGGACACCGTCCGGGAGGTCCTCGACCTGCCCGGTGACTGGGACCCGATGGGCGCCGTCGCCGTCGGCCGCCCGGCGGAACCGCCGAAGGAACGGCCGGAACGGTCGGCGGAGCGGTTCCTGACGGTTCGGTGAAGCTCTCCTGCGGAGGGCAGCACGCCCCCGACTTTGCCTGCCCTGACCCGCAGGGCGGGCCCGCACCCGGGTTGCGCAGTTCCCCACGCGCCCCTGGGGTGGTCCCTCCGGCAGGTGGGGCTAGCGGTGGCGGTGGTCGTTGGGGGTGAGGCGGGGGCCGTAGCGGGGGGCGCGGGATCCGGTGAGGCCGATGAGGCGGCAGACGCGGTGGCGCTGCGGGCGGTAGGGCTCCAGCAGGTCGAGCATCTGGGCGTCGTCGCTCCGCGGCCGCCCGGCCAGCGCCCAGCCGACCGTGTTCGGCAGGTGGAAGTCGCCGACGGACACCGCGTCCGGGTCCCCGTTGGCGCGCTGCAGCGTCTCGGCCGCCGTCCACACCCCGATGCCGGGGACGGCGGTCAGCCGGGCGAAGGCCTGCTCGTGGTCGAAGCCTGACGCCTCCTCGAGGCGCGGTGCGAGGCGGGCGGCCCGGACGACGGTCGCGGACCGCTTCGGGTCGACCCCGGCGCGGTGCCACTCCCAGCTGGGGATCGTCGCCCAGTCGCGGGCGGACGGCGCCACCCGCAGGCCGTCCACCGGTCCGGGGGCCGCGGTGCCGAAGTCGTGCAGCAGCGTCCGCCAGGCGCGGTGGGCCTCCAGGGTGGTGACCTTCTGTTCCAGGACGGCCGGCACGAGCGAGTCCATGACCAGGCCCGTCCGGGCGAGGCGGACGCCGGGGTGGTTGCGCTGGGCCTCGCGCAGCGGGCCGGGCGGGAGGACGAGCGCGCCGGGGTCGTCGTCGGCGCCGAGCAGCCGGGGCAGTGCGTCGAGCAGCCAGTCCGCGCCGGGGCCCCAGGCCTGGGCCTCGATCTCGCCGGAGCGCGGGGTGATCCGCAGGGTGCCGGGGCCGGCCGGGGTGCGGGAGGCGCGCCAGACCGAGCCGTCGGGGGTGGTGCGGAAGGACGGGTCGGCGGGTCCGCGCCGGAGCGGGAAGAGGGTGCGGCCGAGGTCGAGCGGGTGGCCGGGGCGCCACCGCCGTACCGTGCCCGGCATCGCGCCTCGCTCCCTTTCGTCCTCGGTGCCCGCCGTGCCGCGCGGGCGCCTCGAACGATACGCCCGGCGGCCGGGCGCCCGGCACGGGCCGGAGCGACGGGCCGGACGACGGACCGGAACCGCGGGCCGGAGCGACGGATCGGCCGGACCGGCCGCGGGGGCGGCGGGTCCGGCCGGTGGTCGGGTCCGGGGCGGTCGGGCTCACCGGCCCTGGAGGGTGGCCGCCCAGGCGCGGATGTCGCCGAGCCGGGCGTACAGCTCCTCGCCGGGGCACTCGGTGTTGAACGCGTCCCGGTGGCCGGAGATCGCGTTGAACTTCACCGAGGTGCCCTTCTTGTACTTGCTGCCGTCGGAGGCCGAGACGAGGGTCGCGGTGCCCTGGGCGTCCTTGCCGGTGAGGCCGAGCTTCCACGCGGCGATCTGCGAGATGCCGTCGATCTGGGCCTCCGGCGCCTCGTCGGTGACGTAGGTGCCGAGGGCGGCGACGCCGGCGGAGTTGGTGTTGAAGCCGAGGGTGTGCGCGCCGAGGACGGGTTCGGCGACGCCGCCGGCGCGGCCCTCGTAGATCGTGCCGCAGCGGTCGACCAGGAAGTTGTAGCCGATGTCCCGCCAGCCGAGGCTCTTCACGTGGTACTGGTAGATCGCCCGGATGACCTTCGGCGAGTCGCCGCAGCTGTAGTCGTTGGCGGTGTCGGTGTGGTGGACGAAGACCGCGCGGACGTCGCCGGTGTAGACGAAGCCGCTCTCCCGGATCGACTCGTCGGCGCCCCAGCCGGCCCGGGTGACGATGCCGGGGCGCGGGGCGGCACCGGCCGCGCGCGGGGCCGGCTCGGCGGGCCGCGGCTCGGGGGTGACGGCCGGATCGGCGCCGGGGTCGACGAGTTCGGCCCGTAACCCGGCCGGGAAGGGCCGGCTGCCGGCCTTGACCCGGACGGCGACGCCGTTGCTCGGGCCGACCCAGAGCGGGGCGGTGGCGCCGCGTCCGGTGACTTCGTCCGGCCGGTCGTCCCGTTCCGCCGTGAGGTCGTGCCAGGCGCTCCACTCTCCGGTGGTCGCGCTGCGGGTGCGGACCTGCACGCCGCCGTCGAGGGTCTCCGACGGGTCGTCCCAGCTGACGCCCACCAGGGCGAAGGTGCCGGTGGTCCGCGGGCCGAGGTCGCGGAGGGTGTCGGGACCGCGGAGCCCGGAACCCTCCAGGGGGATGGTGGTGACGCCGCCCGACGAGGGCCGCGCGTGCGCGGGCACGGCGGCGAGGGTCGTGAGCAGCAGGGTGGTCGTGGTGGCGGCCGCCGCGAGGGCGGCCCTTCGTTCAAGGCGCATAAATCGGATATTGACGGCAAAAAACCTCAGCCGCCACGCCGCTCGGCCGAGGTCGACGCCCCTGCCGGACGTCCATGAGGAGGCCGTAGGCTGGACCGCACCATGACTGCGCCCTTCGCTGCCGACGCCCGCATCCCCGCCGAGCTGCTGCACGCCTATCTGCGCCCCGGTGCCTCCGATGCCGACCCCTCCCGCCCTCTGATCACCTTCTACGACGACTCGACCGGTGAACGGGTCGAGCTCTCCGCGAAGACCTTCGACAACTGGGTCGCCAAGACCGCCAACCTCCTCCAGGACGAGCTGAACGCGGGCCCCGACGACCGCGCCGCGCTGCTGCTGCCCGCGCACTGGCAGACCGCGGTCTGGCTGCTGGCCTGCTGGTCCGTCGGGGTGACCGCCGTGCCCGGCGGCGACCCCGGCTCCGCCGACCTGGTGATCAGCGGACCCGACGGCCTGGAGGCCGCCGAGGCCTGTTCCGGCGAACGGGTGGCGCTCGCCCTCCGTCCGCTGGGCGGCCGCTTCCCCCAGCGGCCGGACGGCTTCCTCGACTACGCCGCCGAGGTGCCCGGCCAGGGCGACCGGTTCGCCCCGTACTCGCCCGTCCACCCGGACTCCCAGGCCCTGGAGACCCACATCGACGGCCTGCCGCTGAAACTGACCGGCGAACAGACCGTGCAGCTCGCCCGCGAGGGTGCGGCGCGCCTGGGCATCGGCCCCGGCGACCGGGTGCTGTCCACGCTGTCGTACGACGACTGGGCCGGGCTGGAGGCGGGGCTGCTGGCGCCGCTCGCCGCCGGCGCCTCGGTGGTGCTCTGCCGGAACTCCGAGGGGTTGACGGCGGATCAGTGGGAGAAGCGCATCGACGCCGAACGGGTGACGCTGCGCCTGGGCTGAACCCGAACGGCCGAACCCGGCCGACCGATCCACCCGGCGGGCCCGGCCCCGCCACGGAACGCCCGCGCACCGGCGGGCCCCTTCGGGGGCGTCCGAACGCGCGGGCGTTCCACCGTTTCTGACGGTTCACCGGACCGGGTCACATCCGTCCGATGCGGGCGGCCGGCCGTGCGGGCTCGTCTAGGGTTTCCCGGATGAACAGCGGACAGCGGCGTCCGGGCACCGCCCCGGACGCCTACTCCCGTGCGGCCGACCCGAGCGGTCCGCGGCCCGACGGCTCCCCGTACGTCCCGGCCCCCGGGAGCCGCCGGAGAGCCGGGGCCTCCGCCCTCGCCGGGGGCGGGCGGGCGGAGCGCCGCCGGGGCCTCCGGTCCGCCGAACGCGGCCGCCGCCTCGCCCGCTGGACGGGAATCACCGCCGCACTGGCCCTGGTCGCCGGCTGCGGCGGCGCGTACTTCGCGTTCCAGCACTTCAACGCCAACATCGCCTCGGTGGACGTGCACGTCGGCACCGAGTCCGAGCGGCCGCACGCCATCGAGGGCGCGGTCAACGTCCTGGTGATCGGCACCGACAGCCGGGTCGGCCTCGGCCGCGCCTACGGCGACGAGGGCAGCACCGGGCACGCCGACACCACCCTGCTGCTCCACGTCTCCCGGGACCGCACCAACGCCACCGTGCTGAGCATCCCCCGCGACCTGATGGTGCAGATCCCGGAGTGCCGCACCGGGGACCGGCGGATCCCCGGCGAGCGGCGGGCGATGTTCAACACCAGCCTCGGCGAGGACGGCCGCGACCCCGGCTGCACCTGGACGACGGTGGAGAAGCTGACCGGCATCCGCGTCGACCACTTCATGATGGTGAACTTCGAGGCGGTCAAGACGCTCTCGACGGCGGTCGGCGGCGTCGAGGTGTGCGCGGCCAAGAACATCGACGACCCGGACTCCCACCTGCGGATGACCAGGGGCCGCCATGTGGTGCAGGGCGAGGAGGCACTGGCCTTCGTCCGCACCCGGCACGCCGTCGGCCTGGGCGGCGACCTCACCCGCATCCCGCTGCAGCAGCAGTTCCTGAGCTCGATGATCCGCAAGATCAAGAGCACTGACACCCTGACCAGCCCCACCAAGCTCTGGCAGCTCGCGGACGCCGCCACCAAGGCGCTCACCGTCGACTCCGGGATCGACGACGTCCGGCGGCTCAAGGACCTCGCGCTGGAGCTCGGCAGGGTCGACGCCGGGCACATCACCTTCGCCACGGTGCCGGTACAGGACGACCCCCGGAACAAGGGCCGGCTCGCGCTGCGCCAGCCCGACGCCGCGCAGCTGTTCGCGCTCGTCGCGGCCGACCGCTCACTGGACCCCGCCGCCCCCACGGCACCCGCCGACGCGTCCGCGGTCGGGGCGGCCGGTGTCGCCGCGCGGTCCTCGGCCACGCCGGCCAGCCGGGCCTCCGGCCACCCGGGGCTCGGCCCGCTGCTCGACCCCTCCGAGGTCGAGGTGACCGTCCGCAACGGCAGCGGGGTCGGCCGGCAGGCCGGGCGGGCCACCGCGGAGCTCCAGGCCAAGGGCTTCAGCAAGGCCGCCGTCGGCGGCAACACCCAGGCCGCCGCCGCCAGTTCGATCGGCTACCCGGCAGGCCGGGCGGAGGAGGCGGCCGCGCTCGCCACCGCCCTCGGGCTGCCCACCGACTCCGTGCGACAGAGCGCGAAGCTGAGCCCCGAGGACGGCCTGGTCGTGGTGCTCGGCCGGGACTACGTCCCGCCGGCCGCCTCCGCGGGCCCGGCCGCGCCGGGCGCCGGCCCGTCGTCCCCGGCCTCCACCGTCCCGCTGCCGACCGCGCCGCCGGAGAACCTGCAGCGCGTCCGGGCCGACGACACCGATGTGTGCGCGAAGTAGCGGCCGCGGGACACTACGTCATTTTCCGTCCTGACACAGTCGGTTCTGTAACCTTTCGGCCGCGCGAAGCGTCCTGTCTGTAGACCGACCGGCCAGGGGGAGACCGGGCCGAGCCGGCACGGGGGCCTCCGTGCCGCGTGCCCGCCGGACGGTCCGGGATCGCCCCACCGGCCGGCCGGCCACCGGGGCAGGAGACTGGGCGGACCACATGACGAGCGTTGAGCCGATACCCGGTGGCCGGGCCGCCGCCCGGCGGGCCCGGCAGGACGGCGCGTCCCGGCGGGGGCCGGGCGGCCGGCGCTGGCTGCGCGTCGTGGCCATCACCACCGGGGCCACCCTGGTGGTGGGATGCGGCGCGGGCTACCTGTACTACCGGCACCTCAACGGCAACATCCAGGCCGGTACCAAGAACCTGACGGACGAACAGGGCGCCCGCACCGCACCCGACTCCAAGGGCCGGACCCCGCTCAACATCCTGATGATCGGCACCGACAGCCGCGCCTCCTCCGAGAACGTGGCGCTCGGCGGCTCCGCCGACGAGGCGTCCCGCCCCGGCCTGGCCGACGTCCAGATGCTGCTGCACGTCTCCGCCGACCGCACCAACGCCTCGATGATCAGCATCCCGCGCGACACCATGGTGACGATCCCGACCTGCCACGACGACAAGGGCACGACCTACAAGTCGACCACCCACACCCCGATCAACGAGGCCCTCGCCCGCGGCGGTCCGGGCTGCGTGGTCGGCACCTGGATCAACCTGACCGGCCTCGACATCGACCACTACATGATGGTCGACTTCAGCGGCGTGGTCCGGATGGCCGACGCCATCGGCGGTGTGCCCGTCTGCGTGGACCGCAACATGTGGGACCGCTACCAGCCCGGCCACGGCGGCACCGACCTCAAGCTGCCCAAGGGCACCAGCAAGGTCCAGGGCGAGGACGCGCTCAAGTGGCTGCGCACCCGCGACGCCTGGGGCTCCGACCTCGGCCGCACCAAGGCGCAGCACATGTACCTCAGCTCGATGATCCGCGAGCTGAAGTCCAGCGGGCGGCTCAGCGACCCCGGGCAGCTGATGTCGCTCGCCGAGGCCGCCACCAAGTCGCTGAGCGTCGACAAGGACATCGCCGACCTCAAGAAGCTCTACGACCTCGGCAACGAGCTGAAGCAGGTGCCCACCGAGCGGACGACGACGCTGACCGTTCCGGTGCTGCCCGACCCGAAGAACCCCGCGGCCAAGCTGATCCTCAAGCAGAACGACGTGCAGCAGATCTGGAAGATGCTGCTCGCCGACAAACCGCTGGACGACAAGGGCCCGGCCGCGGCCGCGGCCGCCTCGCCGACCCCCGCCGCCGCGCCCTCGCCGACGGCCGGTGCCGACGCGCCCGCGAAGAGCACGATCGCGGTCACCGTCCAGAACGGCACCGGGGTCACCAACCGGGCCGGCGACGTCAAGAAGGCCCTGGTCGCGGCCGGGTTCACCAAGGCGGCGACGGCGCCCGGCGGCGGCACCCGGGACACCACCAAGCTCACCTACGGCGCGGGCCAGCAGGCCAAGGCCCAGGTGGTCGCCGCCGCGCTCGGCCTGCCGGCGAGCGCCCTGGCGGAGTCCGGCACGTCCACGACGCTGAGCCTGGTGATCGGCGCGGACTGGAAGAGCGGCACCGCCTTCACCGCCGCCCCCGCGCCCACCGCGCTGCCGACCACCGTCGAGGCGGAGACCTCGGACAACGACAAGGACTGCATGACGGTCGTCCCGCAGGGCAACCGCTACACCTACTGACGGACACTCAGGCGGACGGCCCGTCCACGCTCTCCGCGAGCGGGGACGGGCTCTCCGCGAGGGGGGACGGGCTCTCCGCGAGCGGGGACAGCAGGCCGTCCGCCTCGGCGTACCGCTCGCCGGTGCGTGGGCAGCGCCAGACGCCCTCGCCGGCCGGCTCCAACGGCTCGCCGGCCCGGCCCACCCACTTGATACGGCGGGCCGGCACCCCGGCCACCAGCGCGAAGTCGGGGACGTCCCGGTGCACCACCGCACCGGCCGCGACCAGGGCCCAGCGGCCCACCGTCACACCGGCGACCAGCACCGCGCGGCCGCCGATCGAGCAGCCGCGGCGGAGCGTCACCCCGCGGGCCTGCCAGTCGTCGCCGCGCTTCAGCCGCCCCTCGGGGTCGACCGAACGCGGATAGAGGTCGTTGGTGAGCACCGCCGCCGGGCCGACGAAGACGCCGTCCTCGACCACCGCGGGCTCGTAGACCAGGGCGTGGTTCTGCAGCTTCACCCGGTCGCCCAGGTGCACGCCGGGGCCGACGTAGGCGCCCCGGCCGATGATGCACTCGGCACCGATCTCGGCGTGCTCGCGGACCTGCGCGAGGTGCCACACCGTGCTGCCGGGGCCGATCACGGCCCGCTCGTCGACGTCGGCCGTCGGCTCGATCCGGACGTCCGCGCGCCCGCCGGTGCCGTCCGCCGCCCCCTCGGTGATCCCCATGGCGCCGAAGATAGCGGCGGCGGGCCCGGCGGGGAGGCGTTTTCGCCCCGGCCCCGGGGTGCCGGGCGGGCCGCGGTACGGCGGCCGGCCCGGCGGGGGCGGGTCAGGCGTTCTCGGTGCGCGGGGCCATCGGCTCGGGGCGCTTGCTGGCGATCACCCGGCGGGCGAGGCTGCGCGGCGAGGTGAGGAAGCCGAAGCCCCAGCTCATGTGCATGGTCGCGAGCGCCACCGGCAGCTGGAGCCGGGCCTTCGCGGACAGGCCGCGGCCCTCGCGGACCGAACCGGCGAGGATGCCCAGCACGTAACCGCCCGGGACGACCAGGAACACCGGGTGGACGGCCGCGCCCAGCACCAGACCGGCCAGGCAGGCGAGCAGGGCCGCCGGCGGGGCCAGGTAGCGCAGGTTCACCGAGCCGCGGTGGTAGCGGGTCACCACCCGGCGCCAACGGCCGTAGTCCTTGTACTGCTTGGCGAGCGCCCGCACGCTGGGCCGCGGCCGGTAGGTCACCTTCAGCTGCGGGGTGAACCAGATCAGGCCGCCGTCCTGGCGGATGCGGTAGTTCAGCTCCCAGTCCTGGGCGCGGATGAACTCCTCGTTGTAGCCGCCCTGCTGCTCCAGCACCTCGCGGCGGAAGACCCCGAGGTAGACCGTCTCGGCCGGGCCGGCCAGGCCGCCGGTGTGGAAGGCCGCGTTGCCGACGCCGATCTTGGAGGTCATGGCGGCGGCGACCGCCTTCTCCCACTCGGTCTCGCCCTCGGCGTGCATGATGCCGCCGACGTTGGCGGCGTCCATCTCGCCGAGCAGCCGGACGGCGGTCGCGATGTAGCCCGGCGTCAGCAGACCGTGTCCGTCGACCCGTACCACGATCGGGTGGCGCGAGCCGCGGATCGCGGCGTTCAGCGCGGCCGGGGTGCGGCCGGTGGGGTTGGGCACCGTCTTGACCCGCGGGTCCTCGGCGACCAGCTCGGCGGCGATCTCGTCCGTCCGGTCGGTGGACGGGCCGAGCGCGATCACCACCTCCAGATCACCGGCGTACTCCTGTTCCAGGATGTGCCGGACGGCGGTGCGCAGGTGTCGTTCCTCGTTGAGCACCGGCATGATCACGGAGACCGCCGGCAGCTCCTCAGCAGCCTTGGTGTTCATCGCGCCCACCGTACCGGCGCTGCCCGGGTGGTGTCAGGCGAGGGTCCTCCGGCCGCCCCGACGGGGTCCCGCCGGGGCCCGGCAGGTGCCCGACGGATGCCCGGATCCGCCGGGTGGAACGTTTCGCCGGGGCGGGTGACGGGCGGCGTGCCGTGGCACGGACGACCTTGCCGCGGGCCTACCATCCCGAAGATGCCCACCTCGCGCCGTCCCGGACCGCCGCCGCCCCGCCGCGCGCACGGGCACCCCGGCGGCCAGGGCGGCGCAGCCCGCGGGAACACGGGCCGGAACGGGGCGGGTCAGAACGGGGCGGGCCGCGGTGGTGCTGGTCGCGGTGGTGCTGGTCGGGGCGGTACCGGGCGGGACAGCACCGGGCGGCAGGACCGGGGGCGGGTCGGCGGTGCGGGGCTCGGGGGTGCGGGTGGACGTGGCGGGGCCGACGGCGGACGCGGCGGGCCCCGGGGCGGCGCGCGCGGCGGTTCCGCTCCCCCACCGGCCGCCGGGCGGCGGCGGAGCGGCGGGTTACGCCGCTGGGGCCGCTGGGCCACCGTGGGCCTCTCACTGGCCGTGCTGGCCACCTCCTGCGGCGGCTGGGTGGTGCTGCACGGCCTGGGTGACGCGATCCAGCGGGTCGACGCCATCGGCGGCGGCTCCGACCGGCCCGCCGACGAAGGGCTCACCACCTTCCTGGTGGCCGGGACGGACGAGCGCGAGGGCATCCCGGAGAGCACCCTCAAGAACGTGCTGCACGCGGGCGGCGAGTCCTGCCACTGCACCGACACCCTGATGGTGGTGCAGCTCGCCGGGAACGGTGGCCGGGCCACCGTGGTCAGCATCCCCCGCGACTCCTACGTGGAGATCCCGGCCCACCAGGACCCGGCCACCCACCGCCAGGTCCCCGCCGCCAAGGGCAAGATCAACGCGGCGTACGGGATGGGCGGCGCCCCGCTGACCGTCCGCACCGTCGAGCAGGCCACCGGCCTGCGGATCGACCACTACCTGCAGATCAACTTCCTCGGTTTCGTCAGCGCGGTGGACGCGCTCGGCGGGGTCGAGGTGTGCACCGCCAAGCCCCTCAAGGACCCGTACTCGGGACTGGACCTGCCGGCCGGCACCAGCCGGCTGGACGGGGCGGGCGCCCTCAAGTACGTCCGGGCCCGGCACGTCGACGGCAGCTCCGACCTCGGGCGGATGCACCGGCAGCAGCGGTTCGTCGCCCAGCTGCTGCGGCAGGCCACCGCGCAGGACGTGATGCTCGACCCGGCCCGGCTCGGCACGGTGCTCGGCAGTGCGCTGAAGGCGGTCAAGGCCGACAAGGGGCTCTCCACCTCGGCCCTGCTCGACTTCGCGAGCCGGCTCAAGGACCTCTCCGCGGCCTCCGCCGACTTCGCGACCGTGCCGGTGTCCGACGTCGACCACCAGGTCCCCGGGTGGGGGTCGACGGTGCTGTGGGACACCAAGGCCGCGAAGGCGCTGTTCGACACCGTCCGGCAGGGGAAGCCGCTGACCGGGCACGCCGCGCCGGCGCCCTCCGCCTCCCCCGTCGCGGCGACCGAGGCGCCCGCCGCGGCCGGGACCGTCCCGGCCGGACAGATCCGGGTCCAGGTGCTGAACGGCACCGGCCTCACCGGCCTCGGGTTCCGGGTCGACGAGGAGCTGCGCCGGGCGGGGTTCGCCACCACCGGCACCCCCTCCAACGCGGACACGGTGACCACGCGCACGGCCGTCCGCTACGACCCGCGCTGGGACGAGTCGGCGAAGACCCTCGCGGCCGCCCTGCCGGGTGCCGAACTCGTTCCCGTCCCGGGCCTGGGGGCGACCCTGCAGGTCGTGGTGGGCGGCGACTACCGCGGACCGGCCTCCCCTTCCGGCGCACCCTCCGCCCCGGGTCCCGCGGCGGCCCCGGCCTCGCCGTCGACGTCGGCGCCCTCGTCGGCCTCGCCCGGGCCCGCGGTGGCGGCGGAGACGGGCAGCGAGATCAGCTGCGGCTGAGCGGCGGTGCGGGCGGGCACTCAGGCGCGTCGTGCGTGTCGGACGCCGAGACGCACCGGGTGATCAGGGGTGTCACAGGAAGCGGCAGCCCAGCGTGACCAGCACCAGGACGGCGAGCGAGAGCCGGTTCAGCAGCAGCTGCGGGCGGCCGACGGCCGAGGCCGGCAGGACCTCGGCCGGGCGGCGCTGCGGGGAGCGGGCCGACGCGGAGACCAAGTCGGCCATGAAGACCGCGAAGCCGCCGGGGTTGAGGCGCACACCGTCCACCCGGGTCGACCAGTTGCGGACGGACACCTGCCGGCCGTCCGTGAACCGCACGGTCAACGTGCTCCCGCGGGCCGACGCGCCCTTCACCTCGTCCCAGCTCCAGCGGCGTGCCCGCAGGGCCGAGGTCAGCACCAGGCCGTCGCGGTCCTGGCCGATCTGCCAGGTGAAGTCCCTGGAGAAGGCGAGCAGCGCCATGAGCGCTCCGCCCAGCGGGACCACCAGCCCGCCCCACCAGCCGGGGCGGGTGGCATCGGCGGCATAGAGGGTCGACATCACTCCGACGACCGGGCCCACGGCCCAGCGGGCCACCAGCGGCATGCCGACCACCCGGGCCGGCTCGCGCCGACCGTCCGCGGGCGTCTCCTCGCCGGACGCGGCCGCGCTGCCGGCGGCCCGGGCTCCGGCAGCCGGGGCAGCGGTGGTGGTGGCGGCGGCGGTGGTGGCGGCGGCGGTGGTGGCGGCGGCGGTGGTGGTGGCGGCGGCGGCGGCGGCGGCGGCCGGGTCTACCGCGGGAGACGTCTCTGACATGCGGCGATGATGGCAGGGGCCGCTGTGGTGGCCGCGGGCAGGGACCGCCCGAGGGCGCGGCGGCACGGCGCGCCGCATGCACCGAAGGGGATGCCGGTGGGAACGCCGAAGGGGCCGGGCGCTCGGCCCGGCCCCTTCGGTTCCGCGGATGTACCGCGGGCCCCCGTCGGTGGTGCGGTCAGTCGGTGGCGATGGCCGCCAGGATGTTCATCCGTCCCGCCCGGAAGGCCGGGAGGAGGGCGGCGAGGAGGCCGACCACCGCCGAGGCGACCAGGATGCCGACGATGGTGCCGACCGGGACGGTCAGGATGTCCAGGCCCTGGCCGGCGAGCACCTCGCGGGAGGTGATGCCCCAGGCTAGGCCGAGGCCGGTGCCGAGCAGCGCGCCGAACACCGCGATCACCACGGACTCCAGACGGACCATCCGGCGCAGCTGACGGCGGGACAGGCCGATCGCCCGCAGCAGGCCGATCTCGCGGGTCCGCTCGACCACCGAGAGGGCGAGCGTGTTGACCACGCCGAGGACGGCGACCACGATCGCGAGGCCGAGCAGGCCGTAGACCATGTAGAGCAGCTGGTTGACCTGCTGCTGGATCAGGTCCTTGTAGCCG
This sequence comes from Kitasatospora sp. NPDC007106, assembly GCF_040634455.1. Taxonomy (NCBI): domain Bacteria; kingdom Bacillati; phylum Actinomycetota; class Actinomycetes; order Kitasatosporales; family Streptomycetaceae; genus Kitasatospora; species Kitasatospora sp. NPDC007106. The sequence goes on along the minus strand of NZ_JBEYFP010000017.1, from coordinate 19,031 downwards.
GCCTGGTCGCGGACGCTGATCTGCGGGTAGGCCTCCAGGGACTTCTGCAGGGCGGTCAGGGTCTGGCCGGGGTCGGCGCCGGGCGCGGCCTTGCCGTACAGCTGGATGCTGGCGGGCAGGTCCTTCTCGGGGACGACCTTGGTGACCGTGTCGGTGTTGACGATGTAGGCACCGGAGAACAGCGACTCGCCGGAGTCGATGATCTGGCCGACCGGCAGCGACTGGGTGCGACCGCGGCCGTAGTCGACCTTGACCGAGTCACCGATCTTGACCTTGTGCTGGGTGGCCCAGTCCTGGGGGACGGCGATGCCTCCGTCGAAGGCGGCGGTGATGCTGCCGGCGGTGGACTTGAGGCGGAAGTCCTCGGCGAACGTCCGGGTGGCGGCGACCAGCTTGGTCTCGGTGCCGGCGCCGTCCGGGGCGGTGACCTTAGCGGGCACCTCCTTGGCCTCGGTGAGGTGGGCGAGGCCCGGGGTCGCCTTGGCGGCGGTGACCATGGCCGGGGTCAGGGTGGTGCCGGGCCCCTGGCCGGCGACGATGTAGTCGGCGCCGACCGACTTGTCGATCTGGGCGTTGGCCGAGCTGACCATCGAGGAGGTCACCACGGAGGCACCGGTGACCAGGGCGAGACCGATCATCAGGGCGGCGGCGGTGGCGCCGGTGCGACGCGGGTTGCGCATCGCGTTGCGCTGGGCGAGCTTGCCGGACGGGCCGAACAGGGCCGGCAGGAAGGCGCCCAGCACTCGGATGATGCCGGTGGCGAGCAGCGGGCCGATGACCACGAAGCCGATCAGGCTGAGCAGCACGCCGAGGCCGAGCCACTGGCCGCCGGTGGCGGCCTTGTCGGCGCTCGCGGCGGCGGCCAGGCTCGCCGCGCCGAGGCCGGTGACGACCAGGCCGACGACGATGCGGATCCGGTTGGCGGAGGCCTCGGCCGGGGTGCCGTGGTCGCGCAGGGCGGCCATCGGGGAGATCCGGGCGGCGCGGCGGGCCGGGAACCAGGCGGCGAGCAGGGTGATCAGCACGCCGACCGCGTAGGAGGCGGCCGGGACCGTCCAGGTGATGTCCAGCGAGGAGGCGTCGAGGTTCATCCCGACGGCCTTCATCAGCTGGATCAGCAGGGTGGCGAGGCCGAGACCGGCGGCGAGGCCGATGGTGGAGCCGAGCACGCCGAGGATCAGCGCCTCGACCATCACCGAGCGGTTGACCTGCTTGCGGCTGCCGCCGATGGCGCGCAGCAGGCCGATCTCGCGGGTGCGCTGGGCGACCAGCATGGAGAAGGTGTTGATGATCAGGAAGCCGCCGACCAGCAGGGAGATGCCGGCGAAGCCGAGCATGGCGTACTTCATGAAGTTGAGGAAGGAGCCGACGCCCTTGTTGTTCTCGGCCTTCTGCTCGGCGGCCGTCTTGGCCTCGTAGCCGGTGCCGAGGGCGGTGAGGGCCTGCTGCTTGAGCTGGTCGTCGGTGCGGCTGCCGTCGCCGAAGACCTCGACGGTGGTGTAGGCGGTGGTGCCGAGGAGGTCCTGCTGGGCGGTGGGGGTGTCCATGAAGGCCAGCGCCGCACCGGGGTTGGTCGTCCGGAAGGTGACGATGCCGGAGATGGTGAAGTCGTAGTTGCCGCTGCGGGTGATGACGCGCAGTTGGCTGCCGAGCTTGAGGCCGGCCTTCTTGGCGGTGTCGGCGTCGAGCATGATCTGGCCGGCGCCCTTGGGGGCGCTGCCGGAGGTGATGTCGACGGAGTTGCGCGGGGTGTCGACCCAGTTGCCGGTGAGCGTGGGCGCGCCGGAGGTCGGGCCGACCGACTTGTTGGTGGCCGGGTCGACCAGGGTGGCGCTCTGGACGAAGACCTGGCCGAGGGCGGTCTTCACGCCGGGCAGGCCGGCGAGCTTCTGCACCGTGTCGACGGGGACGGTGGCGGGCGCGCCGCCGTCCTGCTCGCCGGCGGTGAGCTTGTCCTTGGCCTGGCCGACGGACAGGTCGGAGGCGGTGGAGGCGAAGAGCCGGTCGAAGGTGCCGGTGGCGGTGTTGGAGAAGACGAGCGTGCCGGACACGAAGGCCACGGACAGCACGACGGCGATCAGTGAGAGGACCATTCGCCCCTTGTGGGCGAAGAAGCTCCGTAGTGAGGTCTTGAGCAGCATCGGTGCGTCCCCCGGCTCAGCTGGTGCGCTTGCCGTCGAAGCGGCGCATGCGCTCGAGGACGGAGTCGGCGGTCGGGGAGTGCATCTCGTCGACGATCCGGCCGTCGGCGAGGAACAGCACGCGGTCCGCGTATCCGGCGGCGACCGGGTCGTGGGTGACCATGACGATGGTCTGGCCCAGCTCGTCGACCGAGCGGCGCAGGAAGGTGAGCACCTCGGCGCCGGAGCGGGAGTCGAGGTTGCCGGTGGGCTCGTCACCGAAGATGATCTCGGGCCGGGCGGCGAGGGCGCGGGCGACCGCGACGCGCTGCTGCTGGCCGCCGGAGAGCTGGGTCGGCCGGTGCTTGAGGCGCCCGGCGAGGCCGACCGTCTCGATGACCTGGTCGAGCCAGGCGGCGTCGGGCTTGCGGCCGGCGATGTCCATCGGGAGCGTGATGTTCTCCAGGGCGTTCAGCGTGGGCAGCAGGTTGAACGCCTGGAAGATGAAGCCGATCTTGTCCCGGCGGAGCCGGGTGAGCTGCTTGTCCTTGAGGCCGGTGATCTCGGCGTCGCCGATCCAGATGCGCCCCTCGGTGACCGTGTCGAGGCCGGCGAGGCAGTGCATCAGGGTCGACTTGCCGGAGCCCGAGGGGCCCATGATCGCGGTGAACCGTCCGCGGTGGATGTCCACGTCGACGGCGTCGAGGGCCGTGACCCGGGTCTCCCCGGCGCCGTAGGCCTTGGTCACCTGGCGTGCGGAGGCGGCGAAGGCGCCCTGCCCGCCCGGCGTCTGGTGGTCATGCACGGCTTTGGCTGCCGTCGTCACTGGGTTCTCCTCGGTACGTCGTCCACCCGTTGCCCCACAGCCTGCCAAGGGCCGCCGGTGCTGCGACATGGTGCAGGCAGCCGTCTTGGAGGTGGGGCCAGCACCACCCCGGAAGGAGGAGCAGGCTGTAGGAACCACGTTAGGAGCGGGCGGGAACCGTCTCGTCCTCCGTCGGGAGGAAGCCGGTTGACCGGGAGATGTACGGGGTGCGGCCGCCCTCCCCCTAGGGGACCGCACCCCCGGTACCAGGGTCAGCCGGCGGCGACGAGTTCCCCGGTCCGCACGAGCGCCGCGGCGAAGGTGTCGACCACCGGCGTGAGCTGCAGTTCCGTCTCCGGTTCGAGGGCGGTGGTGCCGTCCTCCCGGGTGGTGACGTGGCGGTCCAGGACGAACCAGCCCTGGGTGATGTGGCCGGCGCCCATCGAGCTGAGCACCGGGCGCAGCGCGTAGTCCACCGCGAGGACGTGGGCAGGCGAGCCGCCGGTGGCGAGCGGCAGGACGGCCTTGCCGCGCAGCGCGTACTGCGGGAGGACGTCGAGCAGGGTCTTGAGCAGTCCGGAGTAGGCGGCCTTGTAGACGGGGGTGCCGATGACGATGCCGTCGGCCTCGGCGAACAGCTCCAGTGCCCGGGCTATCGCGGGGTCGGAGGTGTCGGCGGAGAGCAGGGCCTCGGCGGGCAGGCTGCGGACCTCGAAGGGGACGACCTCGTGGCCGTGTGCGGTGAGCAGGGTGTCGACGTGGCGGAGCAGCCGGGTGGTGCGGGAGGTCGGCGACGGGGAGCCGGAGACGGACAGGACGGTGGCCATGGGTTCACCTCGGGTCGTGGCGGGCCGCTCGGCGGGCGGGTGCCCGGGAAGGCTGCGGCGGGGCCGCGGTGGGGGCGCGGCGGGGATCGGAAGCGGTACGGCACGGCGCGTCCGGGCCTGGGGAGGCCGGGCGGGCGGTGCGGGCACGGGGTGTCGGCGAACGGTCAGCCACGACAGAGCGAGCGGGCCACGCGCAGCAGGTCGACGTGCCGCCGACGCGTGAGGATCCTTCGCTGTCCCATGGCGACGATGCAAGCACGGGCCGTTTCGGCCGGTCAAGGTTGGTTCCAGCAGGTGAACATTCCGCCGATCCGTCCGCGCCGTGCATCAAATCGGATACAAGGGGCTCCGGGGCGGGGGCCGGACAACTGCGGCGTGCCGGTTTCGGGCATCCTCTCCCACATGAACACGTGGCAGGAGGACCGCCCGGGGGGCGGGGGCGCGTACGGGCAGGGCAACGGCGGGTACCGCCAGGGCGGTGCGGCCGCCGAGCCGCCGCTGCCGCCGGAGCTCAACCCGCGCGGTGCCGGTGCGGGGGCGCCGGGCGGTGTCCAGGGGGGTGCCCAGGGGGGCCACGGCGGGTACGGCGGTCCGGCCGTGCCGCCGCAGCAGCAGGGCTACGGCCGACCGCCGCAGCAGGACCGCGGGCAGGGGGTGCCGCAGCAGCCCGGTCACGGCCGACCGGCGGGTCCCGGTGCACCCGGCGCGCCCGTCCGGCCCGGCGGCCCGGGCGGCCCGGGGCCGGACGCGCCGGCCGCGGCCCCGCGCTGGCCGCGCAGCCGGAAGATCAAGGTCGGTGCGCTGGCGCTGGTCGGCGCGCTGCTGGTGACCGGGATCGGCACCTACGTGTGGGCCGACTCCAAGCTGAACCACGAGAACGTGCTGGCCCCGTACGACAACCGTCCGGCGGCGGGCAAGGGCACCAACTGGCTGATCGTGGGTTCGGACAGCCGGGAGGGCCTGTCGGACGCCGACGAGGACGCGCTGCACACCGGCTCGGCGCAGGGCAAGCGCAGCGACTCGATGATGCTGCTGCACATCGGCGACAACGGGAACACCCTGATGTCGATCCCGCGCGACTCCTGGGTGACCATCCCGGCGCACCTGGACACCAGCGGCAGCGGCAAGACCGTCCCGCAGGCGACGTCGAAGATCAACGCGGCCTTCGCGCGCGGCGGCGGCCGGCTGCTGGTGCAGACGGTGGAGACCAACACCGGGGTGCACATCGACCACTACGCGGAGATCGGTTTCGCCGGCTTCGTCGGGATCGTCGACTCGGTCGGCGGTGTGGACATGTGCATCGACCAGGCCGTCAAGGACCGGGACTCCGGCCTCGACCTGAAGGCCGGCTGCCAGACCCTGAGCGGCAAGCAGTCGCTCGCCTTCGTCCGCCAGCGGCACCAGATGGCCGACCAGGACCTCGGCCGGATGCGCAACCAGCAGAAGTTCCTGAGCGCGCTGGCGAGCCAGGCCGCCTCCCCGGCGACCCTGCTGAACCCGTTCACCTTCTACCCGATGGTGAGCTCGGGCCTGGGCACCCTGATCGTGGACGAGGACGCCGGCCTGACCGACCTCGGCTCGCTCTTCCTGGCCATGAAGGGCGTCTCCGGCGGTGACGGCAAGTCCATCACGGTGCCGATCGGCAACCCGGACTTCCGCACCCCGACCGGCGAGTCGGCGGTCAAGTGGGACGCGACCAAGTCCAAGCAGGTCTTCGACGCCTTCAAGAACGACACCCCGGTGCCGGACCTGAAGAAGTAGGCGCACCACAGCGCAGTTGCGGCGCCCGTGCGGGGTCGCGCGCCGTCCTGGGGACGGTGCGCGGCCCCGCACGCCGGTTTCGGGGACGCTGCGTCGCCGCTCCGTCACAATGTGCCGCATGTCTCTGGTGACGTCCTTGATCTACCGCCGCCGCCACCCGCTGCTGGGCCGCCTCGTCCAGGAGGCCCTGGCGCTGTACGGGATGGAGGTGCCGGCCGCGGTGGAGATCGGGCCGGGGCTGGCGGTGTTCCACCGCGGCTTCGGCACGGTGCTGCACCCGTACACCACGATCGGCGCCGGGGTGACGCTCTACAACGGGGTCACCGTGGGCCGGGCCGACCCGTGGGTGCCGCAGGAGAGCAGCGCGATGCGGCGGGTGGTGCTGGAGGACGGCGTGGTGGTCTGCGCCGGGGCGCGGATCGTCTGCAAGGAGGGCGTGCTGACGGTGGGCGCCGGGACGATCGTCGGCGCCAACGCGGTGCTGACCCGCTCCACCGGGCGCGGGGAGATCTGGGCCGGCATCCCGGCGCGCTGCATCGGCCTGCGCGAGCGGCCCGGAGCGGACGGGCCCGGGACGCCGGGGACCGGGGCGGAGCGGCCCGGAACGCCGCAGGTCCCCCGTCCGGCGGGCGGGCGGCTCGCCTGACGGGGGACCTGTCGGGGCCCGGGGGCCTACGGGAGGTTGCGGGCCATGACGATGCGCTGGACCTGGTTGGTGCCCTCGTAGATCTGGGTGATCTTGGCGTCGCGCATCATCCGCTCGACCGGGTAGTCGCGGGTGTAGCCGTAGCCGCCGAGCAGCTGGACGGCGTCGGTGGTGATCTCCATCGCGACGTCGGAGGCGAAGCACTTGGCGGCGGCGCCGAAGAACGTCAGGTCGCCGTCCGTGCGCTGGGACTTCGCGGCGGCGGCGTAGGTGAGCTGCCGGGCGGCCTCCAGCTTCATCGCCATGTCGGCGAGCATGAACTGCACGCCCTGGAACTCGGCGATGGCCTTGCCGAACTGCTTGCGCTCCTGGACGTAGCCCTTGGCGTAGTCGAGGGCGCCCTGGGCGATGCCGATCGCCTGGGCGGCGATGGTGACCCGGGTGTGGTCGAGGGTCTTCATCGCGGTGGCGAAGCCGGTGCCCTCGGCGCCGATCATCCGGTCGGCGGGGATCCGCACGTTGTCGAAGTAGACCTCGCGGGTCGGCGAGCCCTTGATGCCGAGCTTCTTCTCCGGGGCGCCGAAGGAGACGCCCTCGTCGCCCTTCTCGACCACGAACGCGGAGATGCCCTTGGAGCGCTTCTCCGGGTCGGTGACGGCCATCACGGTGTAGAACTCGGAGACGCCGGCGTTGGTGATCCACCGCTTGACGCCGTTGAGGACCCAGAAGTCGCCGTCGCGCACCGCGCGGGTCTTCATGCCGGCCGCGTCCGAGCCGGCCTCCGGCTCGGACAGGCAGTAGGAGAACATGCCCTCGCCGCGGGCCAGCGCGCCGAGGTACTTGGCCTTCAGCTCCTCGGAGCCGGACAGCTGGACGGGCAGCGAGCCGAGCTTGTTGACCGCGGGGATCAGCGAGGAGGAGGCGCAGACCCGGGCGACCTCCTCGATCACGATCACGGTGGCCAGCGCGTCCGCGCCGGCGCCGCCGTACTCCTCGGGCACGTGCACCGCGTGCAGGTCGTTGCCCTGCAGCGCCTCCAGCGCCTCGCTCGGGAAACGGCCCTGCTCGTCGACCTCGGCCGCGAACGGGGCGATCTTCGCCTCGGCCAGCGACCGCACCGCGTCACGGAGCATGTCGTGCTCCTCGGCCAACCGGAAGAGGTCGAAATCCGCTCCGGAATTGCCCGCCATCTGCCTCGCCCCTAGCGTGGTTAGTTACCGTTAAGTAGCTGTATCACCACTCATTCTAGGCGCGCACCGCGATCCCCCGGCAGCGTGACATGCACAACAGGCGGCCGCCGCACGGCTCACCGCACGCTGTCGCCGAGGGTGTCGCTGGTGGTGCTGTGCTCGGCCAGGTACTGGTCCATGCGGTCGTTGCGGACCGCCTCCCAGAGCGTGGTCGCGGCCGCCCGGTCGAGCAGCACCACGGACTGCCCGTCCACGCTGTCGAAGCCGCCGAAAGGCGCGTTCATGAAGCGCACGCCGTCCGGGCGCAGCCCGCGCAGGCTCCAGGCGAGCTCGTAGAGGTCGGTGTTGGTGAGCCGGTCGTCCACGCTGACCACCTCTCCGACGGCCTGCAGCAGGCCGGTGAGCCGGGCCGGGCTGCCGAGGGTGCCGGCGTCCATGGTCTGGATCATCAGGGCGCGCAGGAAGTTCTGCTGGCGCTTGCTGCGGTCCAGGTCCCCGTTGGGCAGTCCGTACCGCTCGCGGACGTAGAGCAGTGCCTGCGCGCCGTCCATGTGGTGGGTGCCGGCGTCCCACTGGCGGGCCTCGCCGCGGCCCTCGATGGTCTGCGGAACGGTGATGTCGACGCCGCCGACCGCGTCGGTCAGCGCCCGGAAGCCGTTCCAGTCGATCACCGCGATGTGGTCGATCCGGATGCCGGTGAGGTTCTGCACCGTCTCGACCATCAGTGACGGGCCGCCCCAGGAGTAGGCCGCGTTGATCTTCGCCTTCCCGTGGCCGGGGACGTCCACCAGGGTGTCGCGGGCGAGCGAGATGATCGACGCGCTCCTCCGGTCGGCCGCTATGTGCAGCAGCATCATGGTGTCGCTGCGCTGCGCGCCGGCCTTCCAGGCGGGCGCCTTCGCCTCCTTGCCGGTGGTGGCCACGTCGGAGCGGGCGTCCAGGCCGACCAGCAGGAAGGTGGTGCCGGCGTTCGGCACGGCCGCCGGCTGCCCGTCGACCGGCAGGGTGGGGAAGGCCCCGGGGATCCGGTCCACCGAGGACGCGTAGTGGTCCACCGTCCAGTAGGCGGCGCCCGCCCCGCCGAACAGCAGGCCGAGCAGCGCCACCAGCGTCCAGCCCAGCACCCGGCGGGTACGGCGCCTGCGCCGGTCCTCGCCGTCCCCGGACGGCGGGGCGCCGTCGGCGGCCCCCTCGTCCCCGTCCCCGTCGTCCGCCCCGTCCGCCCGCACGCCCTCGAAGAGGCTCAGCGGTGCCGGGCGCTCCCCCGCCGCTTCGTCGCGCTCCCTCGCTGCCATGCGCGCATTGTGCCGCCCTGCGCGCCCCCGCGGGCCCGGGTCGGGATTTCGGCAACCGCGCCGTTATCGACGGGGTTCGCCGCGAGCCCGGCCCCGGCTACCATCAGTGGCTGCGGCCGCCGGTCACCCCGGGCGGCCCGGCAACCTGGACTGAAGGGGAAGCACGTGGCCCTCCGCATCACGGTGATCGGCACCGGTTACCTCGGCGCGACGCACGCCGCCTGCATGGCGGAGCTCGGCTTCGAGGTGCTCGGCCTGGACATCGACCCGGAGAAGATAGCGTCGCTCGCCGCGGGCCGGGTGCCGATGTACGAGCCGGGCCTCGCCGAGCTGCTGGTCAAGCACGTGCCCGGCCACGAGGGCTCGACCGGCCGGCTGCGCTTCACCACCTCGTACGAGGAGGTGGCCGAGTTCGGCGACGTCCACTTCATCTGCACCAACACCCCGCAGAAGAAGGGCGAGTTCGCCGCCGACATGAGCTATGTCGACAGCGCCCTCGACTCGCTGGCCGTCCACCTGACCCGGCCGACCCTGGTGGTCGGCAAGTCGACCGTGCCGGTCGGCAGCGCGAGCCGGCTGGCCGAGCGGCTGGCCGCCCTGGCGCCGGTCGGCGAGCAGGCCGAGCTGGCCTGGAACCCGGAGTTCCTCCGGGAGGGCTTCGCGGTCGGCGACACCCTGCACCCGGACCGGCTGGTGGTCGGCGTGCGCAGCGAGCGCGCCGAGCAGCTGCTGCGCGAGGTGTACGCGACGCCGGTCTCCGAGGGCGTGCCCTTCGTGGTGACCGACTTCCCGACGGCCGAGCTGGTCAAGGCCGCCGCGAACTCCTTCCTGGCCACCAAGATCTCGTTCATCAACGCGATGGCCGAGGTCTGCGAGTCGGCCGGCGCGGACGTCGTCCAGCTGTCCAAGGCGCTCTCCTACGACGCCAGGATCGGCGGCAGGTTCCTCAACGCCGGCCTCGGCTTCGGCGGCGGCTGCCTGCCCAAGGACATCCGGGCGTTCATGGCCCGGGCCGGCGAGCTGGGCGCGGACCAGGCGCTGACCTTCCTGCGCGAGGTCGACTCGATCAACATGCGGCGCCGCTCGCGGATGGTCGAGCTCGCCCGCGAGCAGTGCGGCGGCGGCTTCCTGGGCCGCCGGGTGGCCGTGCTCGGCGCGGCCTTCAAGCCGAACTCGGACGACATCCGGGACTCCCCCGCGCTGAACGTCGCCGGGCAGATCCAACTGCAGGGCGCCCAGGTCACCGTGTACGACCCCAAGGCGATGGACAACGCCCGCAAGATGTTCCCCAGCCTGTCCTACGCGGACTCCGCACTGGAGGCCGTTCAGGGCGCCCACGTGGTGCTGCACCTGACGGAGTGGCAGGAGTTCCGCGAGCTCGACCCTGCGGAGGCCGGCGCGCTGGTCGCCGAGCGGCGGATCCTGGACGGCCGGAACGTGCTGGACGCGGCCGCCTGGCGGGCCGCCGGCTGGACCTACCGGGCGATGGGCCGGCCCGGCGCGGAATGACCGCGGCCCGGCACGGGTTGTCCCCGGCATGACGTACGGAGACGAGGCGACGGTCCGCAGGATCCTCCGGGAGTCCGGCGACACCTGGGCGGTGGTCGGCCTGTCCACCAACACCCGGCGGGCGGCGTACGGCGTCGCCCGGGTGCTGCAGCGGGCCGGCAAGCGCGTGGTGCCGGTGCACCCGAAGGCCGAGACGGTGCTCGGCGAGCAGGGCTACGCCACGCTCGCCGACATCCCCTTCCCGGTCGACGTGGTCGACGTGTTCGTGAACAGCGGCCTGGCCGGCGAGGTCGCCGACCAGGCCGTCGCGGTGGGCGCCAAGGCGGTCTGGTTCCAGCTGGACGTGGTGGACGAGGCCGCCTGGGAGCGGACCAGGGCCGCCGGGCTCGACATGGTCATGGACAAGTGCCCGGCCATCGAGCTGCCGCTGCTCTGACCCGCCGCCCCCGGCGGCCGTTCCGCTACTCCACCGGCACCGCGATGTCGCAGACCGGCTCGCCGTCCGCGGCGGCGGCCCAGTCCGCGAAGTAGACCTCGCGCGGGGCCGACACCACGGTGCGGTCCTCGGCCTTCGCCCACTCGAAGACCGCGTCGTAGGCCGACAGGATCTGCGGGTAGGCCACCTGCGCCTTGGTGATGGTGGTGTACGCCTCGCGGTGCGCCGGCTCCGTCCGGTGCGCGTGCGCGACGCCGTCCGCCTGCGCGGCGGCGATCGGCACGCAGACCTCGACCGGCCCGTCGCTGTCCTCGCTGACCTCGCCGTGGTAGACCACGAACGGCGCCGCGGCGACCCCGCCGTACTCCCCCGCGGCCGCGACCAGCCGCCCGGTCGCCTCGGGGATCCACACCGGCAGGTCCTCCGGCCGGGCGTGCCGCTGCTCGGTGAGCACCAGCTGCTCCGGGACCTCGCGCTCCTCGATCCGGTACATGTCCGATCTCCCTTCGTCTCCTGCCAGTCGGATGCGGAGGTGCGAAGCCAGCTCGCGCTGCGCCGCGATCCGGTGCTCGACCGACTCCCAGTACGCGGCCACCAGTTCGGCGGCCCGCGGCCCGGGCGCGGCCAGCACCTCGGCCACGGTCGCGAGCGGCATGTCCAGCCCGCGCAGCCGGACGATCAGCCGGGCCGCCTGCAGCCGGTCCTCCCGGTAGTACCGGTAGCCGGTGACCGGGTCGACCCGGTCGGGCGGCAGCAGGCCCTGCCGGTCGTACAGCCGCAGCGCCTTGGCCGAGAGCCGGGCGCGGCGGGCGAACGCGCCGATGCCGAGCAGTGCTTCGTCCTCCACGTCGTCCACGCTCCCGTCTGCCCCAGGGGCAAGGTCAACCCCGGCCGTCCAACTGCTCCCGGGTGGCGATGGACGGGCCGCGGACGGCCTGCAGCCGACGGGCCGCCGTCTCCGCCCCGCGCAGCACCCGGACGGCGTTGTGCCAGGTCAGCTTGGACAGGTCGGCCTCGGACCAGCCGCGGCCGAGGAGTTCGGCGATCAGGTTCGGGTAGCCGGCGACGTCGTCCAGCCCGGCCGGGACGAAGGCGGTGCCGTCGAAGTCGCCGCCGATGCCGATGTGGTCGATCCCGGCGACCTCCCGCATGTGGTCGAGGTGGTCGGCGACCGTGGCCGGGGTGGCCACCGGCCGCGGGTGGGCGGCCTCGTAGGCGCGCTGGCAGTCCATCGCGGCGGGCGTGGTCTCCAGTGCGTGGAAGCCGTGCGCGCGCATGTTCTCGTCCGCGGCCAGCGTCCACTCGATCGCGGCGGGCAGCACGAACTTCGGCACGAAGGTGGCCATCGCCAGGCCGCCGTTGGCGGGCAGCGCGGCGAGCACGTCGTCCGGGACGTTGCGCGGGTGGTCGCAGACGGCGCGCGCGGAGGAGTGCGAGAAGATCACCGGCGCCTCGGAGACCCGGAGCGCGTCCCGCATGGTGTCGGCGGAGGTGTGCGAGAGGTCGACCAGCATGCCGAGCCGGTTCATCTCGCGGACGACCTCCTCGCCGAAGGCGGTCAGGCCGCCCGCGGCCGGCAGGTCGGTGGCGGAGTCCGCCCACGGCACGTTGTCGTTGTGGGTGAGCGTCAGGTACCGCACGCCCAGGGTGTGCAGGGCGCGCAGGGTGGCCAGCGAGCTGTCGATCGAATGCCCGCCCTCGGCGCCCATCAGCGAGGCGATCCGGCCCTCGGCGCGGGCCGCCTCCATGTCGTCCGCGGTCAGCGCGAGGCGCAGCACCCCGGGGTAGCGCGCGGTCAGGGCGTGCACGAAGTCGATCTGCTCCAGGGTGGCGCTGACCGCCCGGTCGCCGGCGAAGTCGCTGCGCACGTACACCGACCAGAACTGCGCACCGACCCCGCCGGCGCGGAGCCGGCCGAGGTCGGTGTGCAGGCGGGCGCTCTGGTCGGCCGCCAGGTCGAGCGCGTCCAGGTCGTAGCCGACCTGGGAGCGCATCGCCCAGGGGAGGTCGTTGTGCCCGTCCACCACGGGGGTGTCGCGGAGCACGGCGCGGGCGCGGGCGAGCAGTTCAGGGGTCATCCCCCCGTTCTACACCGGCGCGCCCGCCCGGCCCGGGCGATCGGCCCGGGCCGGTCGAGGGGCTCAGCCCTGGTTGCCGCCCGCGCGGGCGCGGAGCTTCTTGCCCTTCTCGGTGGCCTGGGCGTTCAGCTCGGCCTGGAAGTCCACCATCCGCTCGGCGAGCTCCGGGTCGAAGGCGGCGAGCATCCGCACGGCCAGCAGGCCGGCGTTGCGGGCGCCGGCGATCGACACGGTGGCCACCGGTACGCCGGCGGGCATCTGCACGATCGACATCAGGCTGTCCATGCCGTCCAGGTACTTCAGCGGCACCGGGACGCCGATGACCGGCAGCGGCGTGACGGAGGCCAGCATGCCGGGGAGGTGGGCGGCGCCGCCGGCCCCGGCGATGATCGCCTTCAGCCCGCGGGCGTGCGCCTGCTCGCCGTACGCCACCATCTCGCGCGGCATGCGGTGGGCGGAGACGACGTCCACCTCGAAGGGGACCTCGAACTCGGCCAGCGCCTGCGCGGCGGCCTCCATCACGGGCCAGTCGGAGTCCGAGCCCATGACGATGCCGACGAGCGGAGCCTCGGGGTTGGTCATTCGGTGATCGTCCCTCGCAGGTAGGCGGCCGCGTGGCGGGCGCGCTCACGGACGTCGTCGAGGTCGTCCCCGACGACGTTGACGTGGCCGACCTTGCGGCCCGGCTTCACGTCCTTGCCGTACATGTGGATCTTGAGGCCGGGGTCGCGGGCCATGCAGTGCAGGAAGGCGTGGTACATGTCCGGGTAGTCGCCGCCGAGCACGTTGACCATGACCGTCCACGGGGCGCGCGGGCGCGGGTCGCCGAGCGGCAGGTCGAGGACGGCCCGCAGGTGGTTCTCGAACTGCGAGGTGACCGAGCCGTCCTGGGACCAGTGGCCGGAGTTGTGCGGGCGCATCGCCAGCTCGTTGACGAGGATGCGGCCGTCCCGGGTCTGGAACAGCTCCACCGCGAGGTGGCCGGTGATGTCCAGCTCGCCGGCGATCCGCAGCGCGAGCTGCTGGGCCTCGGCGGCGAGCTCCGGGGCGAGGTCCGGCGCGGGCGCGGTGACCTCGGCGCAGACGCCGTTCTCCTGGATGCTCTCCACCACCGGGTAGGCGACGGCCTGGCCGCTGGGCGAGCGGACGACGTTCGCGGCCAGCTCGCGCAGGAAGTCGACCTTCTCCTCGGCCAGCACCGGAACGCCGGCCAGGAACGGCGCGGCGGCCTCGGCCTCGTCGGCGACGACCCAGACGCCCTTGCCGTCGTAGCCGCCGCGGACGGTCTTCAGGACGACCGGGTAGCCGGCGCCCTCCTCTGCGAAGGCGGTCACGTCGGCCGGGTCGGCGACGATCCGGTGGCGCGGGCAGGGCACGCCGATCGAGTCCAGCTTCGCCCGCATCACGCCCTTGTCCTGGGCGTTCACCAGGGCGTCCGGGCCGGGCCGGACGGCCACGCCGTCGGCCTGCAACGCCCGCAGGTGCTCGGTCGGCACGTGCTCGTGGTCGAAGGTGATCACGTCGCAGCCGGCGGCGAAGCGTCGCAGCGTCTCCAGGTCCCGGTAGTCACCGAGGACCACGTCGGACACCACCTGCGCCGCGGAGTCCTGGGGGGTGTCGGCGAGGAGCCGGAAACGGATGCCGAGCGGGATGCCGGCCTGGTGCGCCATGCGCGCCAGCTGTCCGCCACCGATCACGCCGACCACTGGAAATTTTGCACTGCCCGCGAAAGTCACGCTGCCCAGGATATCCGGGCCGGTCGGAGCCGGTGCACCGGTGGTTCACCGGGAGACGGGAGGGCGACCGGGCGCCGATGGGGCCCGTGGGAGCGAGTAGCCTGGTGGCCCGGGCCTTCGCCACGCACGTGCGTACACGAGGCGCCCCTTCGCGCTGCGCCCGCGCGGGCACCGCTCGTCCTCCCGTACGTCACTCAGGAGACACCCGGATGACCACGACCACCGCGACCCAGCCTTCGTTGGTGCAGCGCCTGCGCGGCATGTCCGGCGAGATGATCAAGTTCGGCGTCGTCGGGCTGAGCGGCGTGGTGGTCAACTTCCTGGTCTTCTGGGTCTGCATCAACGGGCTGAACCTCGCCTCGCTGCGCTCCAACGTGGCGGCGACCCTGGTGGCCATCGCCACCAACTACCTCGGCTACCGGTACTGGCTCTACAAGGACCGCGACGCGGCCTCCCGCAAGCGCGAGATCACGCTCTTCCTGGTGTTCAGCGGCGCCGGCATGCTGATCGAGACCGGTGTGCTCGGCTTCTCGGTCTACGCGCTGGGCCTGAACACGCACATGGAGCAGGTCGCCGCCAAGGTGGCCGGTCTGGCGGTCGGCACGGTCTTCCGCTTCGTCTCCTACCGCACCTGGGTGTTCAAGGCGATGCCGGAGCTGGCCGAGCCCGAGGCCGCGGCCGAGCCCGAGGTGGTCACCGAGGCCGAACTGCTGCTGGCCGCCGAGGAACCGCACTACGCGAAGTGACGCCCGGCCGGGCCGCGCTCAGCGCCGCGGCTCGACGGCGTCCTCGTCCCGGCCGCTGCCGAGGAAGAGCGCGAACACCGGGGGCCTGAGCGAGAGCAGCTCCAGGCGGGCGCCGTCCGCCTCCGCGAGGTCGCGGGCGACGGCCAGGCCGATGCCGGTGGAGTTGCGTCCGCTGACCGCCCGCTCGAAGACCCGGTTGCCGAGCTCGGGCGGGACGCCCGGACCCTCGTCCTGCACCTCGGCCACGACCGACGAGCCGGTGCGGCGGACCCGCAGGGTGATGTCGCCGCCGCCGTGCATCAGCGAGTTCTCGATCAGCGTGGCCATCACCTGGGCCACCGTGCCGGGCGTGCCGACCACCGTGGTGCCGCGCATGCCCTCCATCAGCAGCCGGCGGCCGGCCGCCCGCAGCGGGGCGCTCCACTCCTCGACCTGCTGCTTGAGCACCTCGTCGAGGTCGAAGGTGACGGCGGTCGGGCTGGCCGGGTCCCGCTGGTTGGTGAGCAGCCGCTGCACGACGTCGGTGAGCCGCTCCACCTGCTGGAGGGCGATCGTCGCCTCCTCCTTGACGGTGTCCGGCTCCTCGGCGAGCGCGGTGATCTCCTCCAGCCGCATGGACAGCGCGGTGAGCGGGGTGCGGAGCTGGTGCGAGGCGTCGGCGGCGAGCCGGCGCTCGGCGGTGAGCATCCGGGCGATCCGCACCGCGCTGACGTCCAGCACCTCGGCGATCCGGTCGAGTTCGGGCACGCCGTAGCGGCGGTCGCGGGGGCGGGGGTCACCGGACCCGAGGCGCTCGGCGGTCTCGGCGAGTTCGGTGAGCGGGCGGGCCAGGCGCTTGGCCTGCCAGACCGCGAGGGCCACCGCGGCCTGGACGGCGAGCAGGGCGACCACGCCGAGCAGCAGCAGCATGTTGCCGATCTCGTGGTCGACGTCCTCGCGGGACTGCTGGACGGTCACCGTCTCCCCGCTGGCGCCCTCCTCGGTGGCGGTCAGCGCCGGACCGTCGACCGGGCGGCCGGCCGCGATCAGCGGCTGCCCGGGGATGTCGACGGTGACGAAGGAGCCGTCGGTGACCTGGGCGGCGAACTTCTCGCCGGTCACCGGCTCGCCCGCGGCGAGCCGGTTCTCGACCAGGCCGAGGACCCGGACGGCGGCGGCGTCGACCCGGTCCTCGGCGGCGTTGACGATGCTCTGCTTCTCGATGAGCGCCAGCGGGACGCAGAACACCGCGACCACCACCAGGACGACGCCCAGCAGCGAGTTGATCATTCTGCGCTTCACGCCGGGGAACGCCTTCGCTCGGGTCGGTGGTTCGGGTGCTGCCGAGGTACGGCCGGGGTCAGTTCTTCTCGAACCGGAAGCCGACGCCGCGGACGGTGGCGATGTAGCGCGGGTTCGCGGCGTCGTCGCCGAGCTTCTTGCGCAGCCAGGAGATGTGCATGTCCAGGGTCTTGGTGGACGTCCACCAGGTGGTGTCCCAGACCTGGCGCATGATCTCCTCGCGGGTGACCACCCGGCCGGCGTCCCGCACCAGGACCCGCAGCAGCTCGAACTCCTTGGCGGAGAGGGTGAGCTCCTCCTCGCCGAGCCAGGCGCGGTGCGACTCGATGTCGATCTTGACGCCGTGGGCGCCGGTGGTGAGCTGGTCCACGTTGCCGCGGCGCAGCAGCGCCCGGACGCGGGCCAGCAGCTCGGCCAGCCGGAAGGGCTTGGTGACGTAGTCGTCGGCGCCGGCGTCGAGGCCGACCACCGTGTCCACCTCGTCGGCCCGGGCGGTGAGCACCAGCACGGGGCAGCTGCGGCCGTCGGCACGCAGTCTGCGGCAGACCTCCAGGCCGTCCATCTCGGGCAGGCCGAGGTCCAGGACGATCAGGTCGACGTCCTCGGCGAGGCCCGCGGCCAGCGCGGCCGGCCCGTCCTCGCGCACGAGCACGTCGTACCCCTCGCGACGGAGCGCGCGGGCCAGCGGTTCGGAGATTGCCGGGTCGTCCTCGGCCAGCAGCACACAGGTCATGGGGGTGATGGTAGTCCGCTCCGGTGATCGCAAGGCGCTGTGAACTGTTTCACAGAGCCGTGATCGTTACCTTTGGCCCGCCATGTCCGCGCCGAGAACCGCTTCGGAGGGTGACAATCGGAGATTCTGTCATTCGATCTTCGTTTCGAAGGAAGATTTTCCGAGTTACCATCGAATGGACGACCTGTAGTCGCGGGGACTTTACTCGGACAATACCGACGCCCGTGCACTTGTCATCAAATGTCATGCCATCGCCCCCGTACAGTGGTCCGGTCCCCGCCCGCCAACACCCCTCGGCGGACGAACACAGGCAAGGAACCCACCACACATGGCGACTACCACCCTGGACGCCGGCATCCGCCAGGCCCCTCCCAGTGGCAAGACCTTCTTCGGGCACCCCCGAGGGCTCGCCACCCTCTTCATGACCGAGATGTGGGAGCGCTTCAGCTTCTACGGCATGCGTGCCCTGCTGGTGCTCTACATGACGGCCGCCACCACCGAGGGCGGCCTCGGCATGAAGATCGCCGTGGCCACGGCGGTCTACAGCGTCTACAACGCGATGGTGTACCTGCTCGCCCTGCCGGGCGGCTGGATCGCCGACCGCTTCCTCGGCGCCCGCAAGACCGTGGCGCTCGGCGGCACGATCATCATGATCGGCCACTTCCTGCTGGCCGTGCCGTTCCCGGCCTCGTTCTTCACCGGCCTCGGCTTCATCGCGCTCGGCTCCGGCCTGCTCAAGGCCAACATCTCGACGATGGTCGGCCACCTGTACGACGGCCCGAACGACCCGCGTCGCGACGGCGGCTTCACGATCTTCTACATGGGCATCAACCTCGGTGCCTTCGCCGCCCCGCTGGTCATCGGCACCGTCGGCCAGAGCGTCAACTGGCACCTGGGCTTCGCCCTCGCCGGCGTCGGCATGGCGCTCGGCCTCGGCCAGTTCCTGCTCGGCACCCGCCACCTGGCCGCCGCCAGCGACGTCGTGACCGCCCCGATGCCGGCCGACGAGAAGCGCGCGGTCCTCCGCAAGGCCGGCCTGTGGCTGGCCGTCGCGGTCGCGTTCTACGCCGTCGTCGTCCTGAGCGGCCGCTTCACCATCGACTGGGCGATCTGGCCGCTGTCGATCGCGGGCATCGCGATCCCGGTGTTCGTCTTCGCCCGGGTCAAGCGCGACAAGGACCTCGACGAGGCCGAGCAGTCCAAGATGAGCGGCTACATCTGGTTCTTCGTGGCCGCCGCCGTGTTCTGGATGATCTACGACCAGTCCGGCTCCACCCTGAGCGTCTTCGCCGACGACAGCACCGCCTCCACGCTGTTCGGGTTCGCGTTCCCGTCCAGCTGGTTCCAGTCGCTGAACCCGCTCTACATCATGGCGCTGGCCCCGGTCTTCGCCTGGCTCTGGGTGGCGCTCTCGCGCCGCGGCAAGAACCCCAGCACCACCATGAAGTTCGCCATCGGCCTGCTGATGATCGGCGCCTCCTTCCTGGTCATGATGCTGGCGATGGCCGCCGCCGCGGGCGGCGTCAAGGTCACCCCGCTGTGGCTGGCCGTGGTCTACCTGGTCCAGACGGTCGGCGAGCTGACCCTCTCCCCCGTCGGCCTCTCCGTCACCACCAAGCTGGCCCCGGCGAAGTACGCCAGCCAGATGATGGGCGTCTGGTTCCTCGCCGTCACCGCCGGTGACTGCGTGGCCGCCATCGTCCAGCTGGTGCTGGGCGACGCCACCGGCACCACCTGGTACTTCGCCGTCCAGGGCGTGGCCGCGATCGTCGCCGGCCTCGGCCTCGCGATGTACCGCAAGAAGGTCGTCCGCCTCATGGGCGACGTGCACTGACGCACCCGGCGCGACGCAGCGGCCCGGCACGGAC
>NZ_JBEYFP010000016.1:0-40643 GCF_040634455.1 Kitasatospora sp. NPDC007106 | reverse complement strand
GGCGGCCGTCCCGGCCGGCCCGCCGACGGCGACCTCGCGGTGGCCGCCGCCCCCGGCGCCGCCGTACTGCTGGGGTACGGCGGGCTCCTGAGCGACGCGCCGGCCCCCACCCTCAGGAGGCGGCGCGCCCCGTGCGGGTTACGGCATCGCGTGGGCGTGGGCGCCCACGTTGGTGGAGAAGTCGTTGCCGTTCTTGAGGTCCCAGTTGGTGGACCAGGTCATCGCGCCGCGGATGGTCGGCCACTTCGCCGGCGGGACGAAGCTGCCGCAGTGGGTGCCGGTGGCGAGGCAGTCCAGCGCGTTGTTGACCACGGTGGAGTTGACGTAGCCGCCGCCCGCCGCCTGGCTGGACGCCGGGACGCCGATGCCGACCTGGTCGGGCCGCAGGCCGCCCTGGATGTGGGTGCAGACCTGGGCGGTGATGAAGTCGACCGTGCCCTGGGTGTAGACCTTGCCGTCGCAGCCGTTCATGCCGCCCGAGTTGTAGAACTGGGTGTTGACGACGGTCAGGATGTCCTTGGTGTTGAGCGCCAGCTGGAAGTAGGCACCGGCGGTGCTGTACATCCCGATGGTCTCCGGGGCCATGGTCAGGACGAAGTTCGCGCCGACCTTGGACTGCAGGGTGTGCAGCGCCTGCGACATGTACGTCGGGTCGACGCCGTTCTCCAGGTCGATGTCGACGCCGTCGAAGCCGTACTGCTGGACCAGCGCGTAGGCGGTGTTGGCGAAGTTGGCCGCCGCGGAGGCGTTGGCCACGCTGATCGCGCCGTTCTGGCCGCCGACCGAGAGGACGACGCGCTTGCCGGCCGCGTGCTTGGCGGCGATGTCCGCCTTGAAGTCGGCGTCGGTGTAGCCGCCGAGCTTGGACGAGAGCGCCGGGTCCAGGGTGAAGCTGATCGCGCCGGGCGTGCCCGTCGCGTCGGCGAAGGAGACCGCGATGACGTCGTACGCGCTCTGCACGTCGCGCAGCTTCTGCACCGGCGCGCCGTTGTCGAAGTTCTGCCAGTAGCCGGTCAGCACGTGCTTGGGCAGGTTGCCGTTGGGCGGCGTCGGCGAGGAGGTCGGGCTCGACGTCGGGCTGGAGGTCGGCGAGCTCGTCGGCGAGGAGGTCGGGGACGAGGTCGGCGAGGACGTCGGCGAGGCGGAGGTGCTCGGCTTCGCGGAGGTCGGGGTGCTGGTCGGGGTGGCGGTGCCGCCCGGGCCGGTCAGCGTGATGTCGTCCGCGTTGTAGGCGCCCTGGCCGTACCAGCCGTGCACGTAGAGCGTGATGCTGTTGGTGTTCGCGCCGGTGGTGAAGGTGGTGGACAGCTGGTTCCAGCTGCTCTGGTTGGACCAGGTCGAGGGGTCGGTCGAGCCGGTGCCGCGGGCGCCCAGGTAGACGTACGGGCCCTGCACGAAGCCGGCCAGGGTGTAGCTGGTGTTCGGCAGCACGCTGACGGTCTGGGTGCACTCGGCGGTGTCGGCGCTGCTCGGCGCGGCGGTCAGCGCGTAGGAGCCGGCGTGCACCGGGGAGGAGGCGGCGCTCGCGGTGCCGGTGCAGGTCCAGCCGGACAGGTTGCCGGCCTCGAAACCGCCGTTGGTGACCAGGTTGCCGACGGCGGCGCCGGCCCCGCCGGCGGTCAGCGCCAGGCCGGCGCCGGCCAGGGCGAGGGCCGTGGTGCCGGCGGCGACTGCGGCCGGGAGCTTGGAGCGGCGCCGCCGGTGGGACGGCTGCGCGAGGTGACGGGCCATGGGCGGGCTCCTGGAAGGAAGGAAGGAGGGGAGCCGCCGCGGTGGGGGGCGCGGCGGCTCCGCGTGGGGGAGGGACGGCTGGGACCGCGGAGGTACGGGAAGGGCTCCGGTGTGCCCTCGCTCACAAGCTGGACTAGACCAATGCCGGGCGTCAAGAAGCGGACGGCGGCTTTACGCCGTCTTACGGCTGGCTTAAGGAAGCGGAGACCGGATCGTGTCCGAGCGGCCCGTTCCACCCCGGGACGCTCCCGGGGCGAAGCCGTGACCCCATCGGTACCTGCGGCTTTACCTCCACGCACACCGCCGGAGTAGGCTGCGCCAGGTATTCCGCACCAGGTGGGCGAGCGGCGAACCAGCACGGAGGGGCCGAGGAACATGGGTCTGCGCGATGTCGTCGAGCGCACGCCGGGTCTGCGCACCCTGCTGGACAACGCCTACCGGCTGTACGGCCGGCGGGTCGAGGTCCACCTCGACAACACCCCCCGCCACATCGGCGTGATCCTCGACGGCAACCGCCGCTGGGCGAAGGCCACCGGCGGCACCACCGCCCAGGGCCACCAGCGCGGCGCCGACAAGATCGCCGAGTTCCTCGGCTGGTGCGACGAGACCCACGTCAAGGTCGTCACCCTGTGGATGCTCTCCACCGACAACCTCTCCCGGCCCGCCGAGGAGCTCGTCCCGCTGCTCGGCATCATCGAGGACGCCGTCCGCGGCCTCGCCGAGGCCCGCCGCTGGCGGATCAACCCGGTCGGCGCGCTCGACCTGCTGCCCCCGCGCACCTCCCAGGTGCTCAAGGAGGCGGCCCACGACACCGCCCACATCGAGGGCGTCACCGTCAACGTCGCGATCGGCTACGGCGGCCGCCGCGAGATCGCCGACGCCGTCCGCTCGCTGCTCCAGGAGCACGCCGACCGCGGCACCTCGATCGAGCAGCTCGCCGAGATCCTCGACGTCGAGCACATCGCCGAGCACCTCTACACCAAGGGCCAGCCCGACCCCGACCTGGTCATCCGCACCTCGGGCGAGCAGCGGCTCTCCGGCTTCCTGCTCTGGCAGAGCGCCCACAGCGAGTTCTACTTCTGCGAGGCGTACTGGCCGGCCTTCCGCAAGGTCGACTTCCTGCGGGCGCTGCGCGACTTCCAGCTGCGCAACCGCCGCATGGGCCTCTGAGCCCCCCGACCGGACGGCACTGACGCCGGGTCAAACGAAATACCCGCAGGCCACGACCCCAAAACGTGCTCCTGTTGTGACCCCCGAGTTCACGCCCGGGGGTATGCAGGGGCCACCACCGGGGCATATACCGGTCAGACCGGTACCCCGGCCACAGGGGTCGCGGGGACCGGTGAGCCGCGGGTGACGCTGGGTCATCCGCTCTGGAGGCCTAGTGGTCAGTTCCAAGAGCCGCCGGACACCAGACCGGCGCACGTACGTTCTCGACACCAGCGTGCTCCTGGCGGACCCGCTCGCCATGAGCCGCTTCGAGGAGCACGAGGTCGTCCTGCCGGTGGTCGTGGTCACCGAGCTGGAGGCCAAGCGGCACCACCCGGAGCTGGGCTACTTCGCCCGCCAGGCGCTGCGCCTCCTCGACGACTACCGGATCCGCCACGGCCGGCTCGACGAGCCGATCCCGGTCGGCGAGCTCGGCGGCACCATCCGGGTCGAGCTGAACCACTCCGACCCGTCGATCCTGCCGGCCGGCTACCGTGCGGGCGGCGGTGAGGCGGACACCCGCATCCTGGCGGTCGCCCGGAACCTGCAGGCCGAGGGGTACGACGTCACCGTCGTCTCCAAGGACCTCCCGCTGCGGATCAAGGCCAGCTCGGTCGGCCTGCTCGCCGAGGAGTACCGGGCCGAGCTCGCGATCACCTCCGGGTGGACGGGCATGACGGAGCTGCACATCCCCGGCGACCAGGTCGACGCGCTCTTCGGCGCGCCGCACGACGCCGGGGTGGACGTCGACGGCGCCGCCGAACTGCCGGTGCACACCGGACTCGTCCTGCAGTCGGAGCGCGGCCGGGCGCTGGGCCGGGTCACCCACGACGGGCGGGTGCGCCTGGTCCGCGGCGACCGCGAGGCGTTCGGCCTGCGCGGCCGCAGCGCCGAGCAGCGGGTCGCCCTCGACCTGCTGCTCGACCCCGAGGTCGGCATCGTCTCGATGGGCGGCCGGGCCGGCACCGGCAAGTCGGCGCTGGCGCTGTGCGCCGGCCTGGAGGCCGTGCTGGAGCGCCAGCAGCACCGCAAGGTGATGGTGTTCCGCCCGCTGTACGCGGTCGGCGGCCAGGAGCTCGGCTACCTGCCGGGCAGCGAGGCCGAGAAGATGGGCCCGTGGGCGCAGGCCGTCTTCGACACCCTCTCCGCGGTCACCACCCCGGACGTGATCGAGGAGGTCATCTCCCGCGGAATGCTGGAGGTCCTGCCGCTCACCCACATCCGCGGCCGGTCGCTGCACGACGCCTTCGTGATCGTGGACGAGGCGCAGTCGCTGGAGCGGAACGTCCTGCTGACGGTGCTGTCCCGGATCGGCCAGGGCTCGCGGGTGGTCCTCACCCACGACGTCGCCCAGCGCGACAACCTGCGGGTCGGCCGGTACGACGGCGTGGTCGCGGTGGTCGAGAAGCTGAAGGGGCATCCGCTGTTCGCCCACATCACGCTGACCCGCTCCGAGCGCTCGCCGATCGCCGCCCTGGTCACCGAGATGCTGGAGGACATCCAGCCGTAGGAACGGCAGTGACAAAAGCGGACAAATCAGTATGAATGACCGTCAAGGGGCCTGCCGCATACCGGCAGGCCCCTCGATCTGTCACCGGGTCCGACGGGTCGTCGACGACCTTTCGGGCAAACGCCCAGCTCGCGAAGATTGTGAGATCCGCCACGCAACCGGGAATTGCGTAGACACGTCCCGGTGCGGCATGGTGAGGGTTCTGTCAGGCCCCGCGTACGGCAGAATCACGCCCGGCAACTCCGGTCGGCGGGCACACAACTGAACACCGATGAGTCGTACGCCGCCCGTTCACCACGCCGTTCCGAGCCCGCTCGGCCCGGCAGTCGGGCCAGTGTCTCCCGTGACCAGCACCGACGGAGGCGAGCGGCAAGGGGCATGTTGCGTCCGTACGGTCACGCGCGGTCGCCGCCGGAAGGAAACCATGTGACTCGGATCTCGGTCCGGGGAGTTGCTGTGGCCTCCGCCACCGCCGTCACCGCTGTCGGTGCGGTCGTGGGCGCGGCCTCGGGCAGCGAGGGCACGACCACGCAGACGGTCGACGTCGCGAGCGCCACGCTGCTCGCCGATGTGCCCTCCGGCGCCCAGGCGCAGACCATCAGCGACAACTTCGCCCGCCAGGCGAGCGCCCAGCAGGTGTCCGCCGACGCGGCCGCCAAGAAGGCCGCCGAGGAGGCCGCGCGCCAGAAGGCCGCCGCCGACGCGCAGGCCAAGGCCGACGCGGAGAAGGCCGCCAAGGCCGCCGAAGAGGCGAAGCGCAAGGCCGACGAAGAGGCCGCCAACCGCGCCGCCGCGCGGACCGCCCTCGCCGCGGTCCCGGCCGGCTCGGTCCAGGCGATGGCCGCCCAGATCATCGGCGACGCCAACCAGTTCTCCTGCTTCAGCGAGATCGTGAAGCGCGAGAGCGGCTGGGACTACACCGCCACCAACGCGTCCTCCGGCGCGTACGGCCTGGTGCAGGCCCTGCCGGGCTCCAAGATGGCCTCGGCCGGCGCCGACTGGAAGACCAACCCGGCGACCCAGATCAAGTGGGGCCTCAACTACATGAACAGCCGCTACGGCAGTCCCTGTGACGCCTGGTCGTTCTGGCAGTCCCACCACTGGTACTGATCCTGCCGCCACAGCTGTGCGTCGAAGGCCCCCGACCGCTCCGGTCGGGGGCCTTCCGCATGCCGGGAACCCTCCGCGGGGCGCGGCCCCGAGGGCGGGCCGCGCCGCCCGGGCGGCGCTGACCAGGGCGCTCACGGGCGGTGCGGCTCGATGCGGACGCGGGGCGCCGGAGCGGGTCCTGGACCTCCGGCACCGGCCGGTCCGCCGGCAGTTGGTCCTGTGTTCGGAGTCCTCCCCGATCGAGGACGACCGAAACCATCCGTTTCACGTTGATTCGTCACCTTCTCCCCGGTGGAAGGGCACCGGGGCGGAGGGGACCGCGGGCACCCCGGGCGGGTACCGTCTGGCGGACAGGAAGAACGGGGAGGGCGCGGACGTGGCAGCGGACAGAGCCGACGGGACGCGGGACCGCAGGATGCTCAAGGCGCTCGCCAGGACGGGCGCCGTCGCCGCCGGTGTGTGGGCCGCGCTGGAGCGCCGCCGCCGGGCGGCCGCCCAGGCCGACGCCTTCGCCGCCGCGGACGCCGAGGACGGCCCGGCCGACCGGCTCCCGCCGCCGCGGCGGGCCGAACCCGAGCGGCTGCCCCCCGTCCACCGCGAGGTCCACAACCCCGGCCGCCCGGCCACCCCGGTCGAGGCGGTGCCGTGGGGCCTGCGGGTGGCCGCCGAGTCCACCTGGCGGCTGCTGCTGCTCGGCGTCGCCCTCTACGTGCTGTTCCGGGTCGTCGACATGCTGCGGCTGGTCGCCTTCGCCGTGCTCGCGGCGCTGCTGATCTCCGCCCTGCTGGAACCGACCGTCTCCTGGCTGAAGCGCCTCGGCGTCCCCCGCTCGCTGGCCGCCGCCGGGACCTTCCTCAGCGGCCTCGCCGGCATCGGCCTGGTCGGCTGGTTCGTGGTCTGGCAGGTGACGAGCAACCTGGAGTCCGTCACCGGCAAGGTCCAGGACGGTGTCAACCAGCTCCGCGAGTGGCTGGTGACCGGCCCGCTGCACCTGACGCAGCAGCAGATCAACGACTTCGCCCGGCAGATCTCCACCGCCATCGGCAGCAACTCCGAGCAGATCACCTCGGCCGGCTTCACCGGCGTGACCATCGCCGTCGAGGTGCTCACCGGCGTCGTCCTCGCCGCCTTCACCACGTTCTTCCTGCTGTACGACGGCGCCCGGATCTGGTCCTGGGCGCTGCGCTGCCTGCCCCGGCACTCCCGCTACGCGATGGCCGGCGCCGGCCCCAAGGCCTGGGCCACCCTCACCGCCTACGTGCGCGGGACGGTCTTCGTCGCCTTCATCGACGCGCTCTGCATCGGCATCGGCATCCAGCTGCTCGGCGTGCCGATGGCCATGCCGCTGGCCGTGATCATCTTCCTGGGCGCCTTCGTGCCACTGGTCGGCGCCCTGGTCACCGGCACCATCGCGGTGCTGATCGCCCTGGTGACCGTGGGCCCGTTCACCGCACTGATGGTGCTGGTGGTGCTGGTCGCCGTCCAGCAGATCGAGGGGCACCTGCTGCAGCCGCTGATCCTCGGCCGCGCGGTTGCCGTCCACCCGCTGGCCGTGGTGCTGGGCGTGGCCGCGGGCTCGATCGTCGGCGGCATCGGCGGCGCCATCGTGGCCGTCCCGCTGATCGCGGTGACCAACACCGTCGTCTCCCACCTCCGCCGCCGCAACGCCGCCGGCCTGGAGGTCTTCGAAGCCCTGGAGAACGCCCGCCAGAAGTAGGGGGCCGAACGCCCGGGAGACGCACAAGGGGCGCGGGGAACTGCGCGCGGCGGGAGAGGCTGGGCTCAGCCGTCTTCCGTTCCGCGCAGTTCTCCGCGCCCCTGTTCCGTGCCGGTGCGTCAGATGGACGCGATCGCGGCCTCGGAGTCGAGGGTGGCGGCGACCGCCTGGATCACCGAAGCGATCTTGATCGACGCCTGGATCACCTCGCGCTCGACACCGGCCTTCTTGAGGACGGCCTCGTGCGAGTCCAGGCACTGGCCGCAGCCGTTGATCGCGGAGACCGCGAAGCACCACAGCTCGAAGTCGGCCTTCTCGACGCCCGGGGTGCCGATGATGTTCATCCGCAGGCCGGCCCGCATGCTGCCGTACTCCTTGTCGGAGAGCAGGTGCAGCGTCCGGTAGTAGACGTTGTTCATGCCCATCACGGCGGCGGCGCCCTTGGCGGCGTTGTACGCCTCCGGCTTGAGGTTCGCCTTCGCCTCGGGCTCCAGCTCGCGCAGCACGGCGGGGGAGCGGGTGGCCATCGCGCAGGCCAGCACGGTGCCCCAGAGCTGCTGCTCGGGCAGGTCCGAGTTGCCGATGACCGCGCTCAGGTTGAGCTTGAGGTCCTTGGCGTACTCGGGCAGGGCCGCCTTGAGGTCGTCGAGGGCCATGGGTCAGCCCGCCAGGAGGGCCTGGGCGTCGAGGGTGTCCTCGCCCTTGGTCCAGTTGCAGGGGCACAGCTCGTCGGTCTGCAGCGCGTCGAGCACCCGCAGGACCTCCTTGGGGTTACGGCCGACGGAGCCGGCGGTCACCATGACGAACTGGATCTCGTTGTTCGGGTCGACGATGAACACCGCGCGCTGGGCGGTGCCGTCGGCGGCCTCGACGCCGCAGGCGCGCATCAGGTCGTGCTTGACGTCGGCCAGCATCGGGAACGGCAGGTCGCGCAGGTCCTTGTGGTCCTTGCGCCAGGCGTGGTGCACGAACTCGGAGTCACCGGAGACGCCCAGGACCTGCGCGTCGCGGTCGGCGAACTCCTCGTTCAGCTTGCCGAACGCGGCGATCTCGGTCGGGCAGACGAAGGTGAAGTCCATCGGCCAGAAGAAGACGATCTTCCACTTGCCCTCGTAGGTCTTGTGGTTGATCTCGGCGAAGGCGTTCGCGGCGTCGAGGTCGACACAGGCGTTGAGTTCGAACTCGGGGAACTTGTCACCGATCGTGAGCACGTTCGCTTCTCCTGGTTTGAGATATGAGGGAAAGTACCCGAATTGCCTATGGTTCGACGTATTCGGACGCCACCCACCCTCGCACACCACGGACTGATCGGGGAAATAGCTAGAATCGTCGCATCTGATCGGAGAGAGCTATCAGTACTGCCCAGCACCACAGCAAGCCCCGCACCCCCAGCGTCGCCCAGCTGCGCGCCTTCGTCGCCGTCGCCGAGCACCGGCACTTCCGCGAGGCCGCCGCCGCCACCGGAACCAGCCAGCCCGCCCTGTCCGGCGCCGTCGCCGCCCTGGAGGACGCCCTCGGCGCCCAGCTCGTCGAGCGTACGACGCGCCGCGTCATCATCACCCCGCTGGGCGAGCGCGTCGCCGAGCACGCGCGCCGCGTCCTCGGCTCGCTGCACTCCCTCACCGAGGCGGTCGAGGCCGCCCGCCGCCCCTTCACCGGGCCGCTCCACCTCGGCGTGATCCCCACCGTCGCCCCGTACCTGCTGCCCACCGTGCTGCGGCTGGTCCGCGACAGCTACCCCGAGCTGGAACTGCACGTCCACGAGGAGCGCACCCCCTCGCTGCTCGACGGGCTCGCCGCCGGGCGGCTCGACGTGCTGCTGCTCGCCCTGCCCGCCGGCGGTGCCGCGCCCACCCGGGACATCCCGCTCTTCGACGAGGACTTCGTCCTGGTCACCCCGCCCGGGCACGAGCTCGCCGACCGCACCGACGTCCCGCGGGACGTCCTGCTCGACCTCGACGTGCTGCTGCTCGAGGAGGGCCACTGCCTGCGCGACCAGGCCCTCGACATCTGCCGCGAGGTCGGCGCCGACACCGCCGCCGGCACCACCCGGATCGCCGGGCTCTCCACCCTCGTCCAACTGGTCGCCGGCGGACTCGGCACCACCCTGCTGCCGGTCACCGCCCTCGACGTCGAGGCCGGCCGCTCCGACCGGCTCGCCGCCGCCCGCTTCGCCGCCCCCGCCCCCGGCCGCCGGATCGGCCTCGCCACCCGCCCCGGCTCCGCCCGCACCGACGAGTACGACCGGTTCGCCGCCGCCCTCAGGAACGTCCTGCGCGACCTCCCCGTCCGCATCGTCGAGTAGCTCCTCCGTCGACGCACCGCCGTCGGCATCGCGGCACGCCGCGTTGGGCATACCTCCCTCGAAGATCCGAACGAAGGGGGTGGGCGCGTGTACGTGTCGCGGATCAGGGTGACCGGCCTCGGGTGCTTCGACGGCCCGCGCACGGCCGACCTCGCCGTCGACCCCGGCCCCGGCTGGACCGTCCTCGCCGGGCCGAACGGCTCCGGCAAGACCACCCTGCTGCAGGCCCTCGCCCGGACCCTCGGCGCCCCCGGCAGCCCGGAGCCCGCCGGCGGCGCCCCCGGCACCGTCGACCTGCCCGGCCTCGGCCGGTGGGACGGCAGCGGCGAACCGGCCCGCCACGGCCGCACCCGCGCCCACCACCTCGGCGCCGACCGCACCCCGCCCACCGCCCTCACCGCGGCCGCCGCCGCCCTGCTCGCGGAAGGGCTGCTCCCCGACGGCTGGCGCATCACCGACCCCGGCCGCGCCCTGGTCGCACCGCCGGACGGACCCGCCCGGCCGCTCACCGCACTCGGCAGCGGCACCGCCGCCCTCGCGGCGATCGTCTGCACCCTCGCCGGGGACGCCCGCACCGAGGCCGCGAACGGCACGACCACCGTGCCGCGCCCCGGCATCGCGCTGATCGACGACGTCGACCTCCACCTGCACCCCGTCCGGCAGCAGCAGATCGGCGGCTGGCTCACCACCCGCTTCCCGCAGACGCAGTTCCTGGTCGCCACGCACAGCCCGTACGTCTGCCAGGCCGCCGACCCCGGCACCCTCGTCCGCCTCGCCGCGCCCGGCACCGACGAGGCGCCCCGCGTCCTCGACGAGGACCTGCACCAGCGCGTCCTGTACGGCAGCGGCGACGACACCGCGCTCTCCGAACTCTTCGGCCTGCCCAGCGCCTACTCCGCCGCCGCCGAGGCCGAGCGCCGCCTGCTGATCCGGCTGGAGCGCAAGCTCTACAGCGGCCGCGCCACCAGCGCCGAACTCGACGCCTACCGGCGCCTCGGCGCCAAGCTCAACAGCTCCCTCGGCGCCCGCGCGGACGAACTCGCCGCCCGGCTGCTGGGCGACCAGCCGTGATCCCGCTGCAGCGGCCGCCGCTCGCCCCCGCCCTCGCCGCCGAACTGGCCCGCCGCACCGCCGCCATCCGCACCGCCGGCCCGACCACCGCGGCCGGCCGCGCCGCCTGGCGCACCGCCCGCCAGCCCAAGGCCCAACTCCGCCTGATGCTCCGCCGGATGGCGCCCGGCCTGGAACGCTGCATGTACTGCGGGGACAACCTCGGCACCGACATCGACCACTTCGAGCCGATCGCCCGCGACCCGCTGCGGACCTTCGACTGGCAGAACCACCTGCTCGCCTGCGCCCACTGCAACAGCAACCAGAAGCGCGACCGGTTCCCCTGCGACCCCGTCACCGGCGAGCACCTGCTGGTCGACCCGGCCCGCGAGGACCCGGCCGAACACCTGGTGCTGTACCTGGAGTCCGGCGCCTACGACCCGCTCACCGCCAAGGGCGAGGCCACCATCGACGTCTTCGGCCTGAACGCCCGCCCCGAGCTCGTCCGCGGCCGCCGGATGATGTTCACCGTGGTCAAGTCGCTGCTCACCGCCTGGCGCACCGCCGGTGCCGCGGGCCGCACCGCCGAGCAGCGCGAATACCTGGACTCCCTGCGGCTGCTGCACCACGCCGACGTGCTCCGCACCGTCCTCGCCCTGCGCCGCACCCCGCCGCTGGCCGACGCCGTCCTCGGCCCCGACCTGGCCGCCACCCTCGGCGAACTCGTCCGCACCCACCCGGAGTTCGAACGTCCCTGAACCGCCCGCCGGCCCAGGGGGCTACGCCGTGTCCCGGGCCCGGGTGGGGACGGCCCGGCAGCGGGTCGGCAGGCGCTGCTCGAACCAGACCACCTTGCCCGCGCCGAGCCGGGTGGCACCCCAGTCGTCGGCGCACCGGGCGACTATCTGCAGGCCCCGGCCGTGCTCGTCGTCCGGCCCGGCCCGGCGAGCGCGCGGCAGGGCCGGGCTGTCGTCGCCGACCTCGCAGCGCAGCCGCGAGGTCCGCACCAGGCGGAGCGTCACCGGCCGGGTGGCGTGCCGGATCGCGTTGGTGACCAGCTCGCTGACCATCAGCTCGGTGGTCTCCGACAGCTCCTCCAGCCCCCAGCGGCGCAGTGCGTGCGCGGCGAGGCGCCTGGCCCGGCCGGGCGTCTCGTGCCGGGGCTGCAGGTACCAGTAGGAGACGTCCTCGGCCGGGATGCCGTCGAAGGCCGCGGCGAGCAGCGCGATGTCGTCGGCGCGCTCGCCCGGCGGCAGCACCCGCAGCGCCTCCTGGCAGACGTGCTCGGGGGAGTGCCGGTGGGCGGCGGCGAGCCGGGCGCGCAGCTTCTCCAGGCCGGTCGTCAGCGGGCGGCGCCGGCTCTCCACCAGGCCGTCGGTGAACAGCAGCAGGGCGGAGCCGGGCGGCGCCGGGAGTTCGGTGGAGGTGAAGTCGACGCCACCCACGCCGATCGGCGCGCCCGGCGGCAGGTCGAGCAGTTCCGCGGTGCCGTCCGGGCCGATCAGCACCGGCGGCACGTGGCCGGCGTTGGCCACCACCACCCGGTTGGCGATCGGGTCGTACACCGCGTAGACGCAGGTGGCCAGGTGCTGTTCGGCGCCGAGGTGCTGGGCCTGCTCGTCGAGGTGGTACAGCACCTCGTGCGGCGGCAGGTCGAGGCCGGCCAGGGTCTGCGCGCTGGTGCGCAGCTGGCCCATGACGGCGGCGGAGGTC
This sequence comes from Kitasatospora sp. NPDC007106, assembly GCF_040634455.1. NCBI lineage: Bacteria > Bacillati > Actinomycetota > Actinomycetes > Kitasatosporales > Streptomycetaceae > Kitasatospora > Kitasatospora sp. NPDC007106. Next base: position 28,298 of record NZ_JBEYFP010000016.1, on the reverse strand, counting down.
AGCGAGTGGCCCATGACGTCGCCGACGATCAGCGCCACCCGGTTGCCGGGCAGTTCGACCGAGTCGTACCAGTCGCCGCCGACCTGGGCGCCGCGCTCGCCGGGCAGGTAGCGGTGGGCGAGCCGTACCCCGTGCGGCTGCGGCAGGTGCGCGGGCAGCATCCGGCGCTGCAGCTCGCGGGCGGTCTCGAACTCCCGGGCGTAGCGCAGCGCGGTGTCCACCGCGAGGCCGGCCTGGGTGGCCAGGTGGCGGGCCATCGCGGTGTCGTCGGGTTCGAAACGGGCCGGGCCCGCCTTGCCCGGGCGGCGGATCAGCAGCAGCAGGCCGAGCACGGCCTTGCGTCCGCGCAGCGGCAGGAGCAGCAGGGCCGTGCCGGCGGCGAGCCGGCCCAACGTGCGGGCGCCGTACAGCTCGGTGAGCAGCGGGCGCAGCCGGTCCGCGGCCGGGGTGCCGAGCACCGCGGGCCCGTACGGCGCCTGGCCCGCCAGCATCCGGGCGAGCGGGCCGCCGGGCGCCAGCCGGCACAGCCGGGAGCGCCGGCCGAGCCGGGTGCCGTGGCCGTGGTGCAGGCGGAGTGCGGTGGGCGGACCGGGGTCGCGTTCGACCGGCGGCAGCGGGTCGCGCAGGTGCACCACGGCGGCGTCCGCGAGGGCCGGGACGAGCGAGCGGCCCAGGTCGCGCAGGGTGGTGCGCAGGTCCAGCGAGCCGTTGATCCGCCGGGTGGCCGTCTCCAGGTACCCGAGCCGTTCGGCGAGGCCGGGCCGTTCGTCCCGGTGCGGCGGTGCGGAGCGCTGGGCGCCGACCAGTGGCACGGCGGCGGTCGGCCGCCCTGCCTGGGGCGAGGAGTGGTCGCGCACGGGCTGCCCGTTCTTGAGATGTCGAGGGTGGTCGGGCCGGCTGGTCTCTCAGGTGGTGCGCCGACAGCGCAGGAAGAGCTGTTCCTCCGGCGGCAGGGCGGTCGACGCGGGCGCGTACGGGTGGCCGGTGCAGGCCTCGACCTCGAACCCGGCCGCGGCCAGCGTCTGGGCCAGCTCCTCGCGCAGGTAGCCGCTGATCCGCAGCTCGCGGCCGAGGAACGGCAGCGGCGCGTCGTCGAGGTCGGCCTCGACCATGCCGAGCGCCAGCAGCCCGCCCGGCCGCAGCAGGGTGCGGACCCGGCCCAGGACCGCGGCGATCTCCGCCCGCGGCAGCAGGACGAGCGAGAAGAACGCGGTGGCGGCGGCGAAGGAGCCGGCCGCGTCGGGGCCGAGCTGCGGCACGCCCCAGGCCGCGGCGGCCCGCGGGGTCGCCAGGTCGTACATGTCCATCCGGTGCAGTTCGGCCTCCGGCACGGCCCGGCGGGCGGTCGCCAGCATCCCGTCCGAGAGGTCGATGCCGGTCACCCGCAGTCCGCCGTCGGCGAGTTGGCGGGCGGTCGGCTCGCCGGTGCCGCAGCCGACGTCCAGCACCCGGGCGCCGAGGGCGAGTTCGTTGAGCAGCCAGTCGCCGCAGGCGGTCTGGCCGGTGCGGTCCGGGAAGACCTCGTCGTAGCGCGGGCCGATCGCGTCGAAGGCGACGGCCTGCAGGGCCCGTTCGGAACGGCGCCGGTGCCCGGTGTGTGCCGGGTCCGAGATCTGTCCGGTTGTCACGCCCTGGGTACCTCTCTCTCCACCTGGCTCCCCGGCGGGCGAGGCCCGCCACAGTGTCCGCCCCCGCGTCGGTTTGTCGATGTGTCTGCTGGCCTTCGAGGATAAGCGTGATCACTGCGCCGTGGGGCCCCTTTCCGGCCAACTCGCCGCAGTCGGACGCAGTTGGCCGCGTTTCGGACGAAACGGGCCCGGGCCGCGGGGGCACACCGGAGCGGACCAGGGTGGTGCAGTTGTCGGCGTGCGCCGGACAACTGTTCTGACCTGCGGAAACGTCGTGCATCTGGGCGTTTATCGAACGTCAATCGGCAACTGCCAGAGTGTTCTCAGCGCCGGGGAAGCGTCAAAGCGTTCCCGCAGCCGGGGGGCTGCGGGAGCGCCGGCGCCCCAAGGGGGAGGGGCCGCCCGTCGGGGGGACGGACGGCCTACGGCGCGGGGGGAGAGAAGGGCTCGGTGTGCTCCTGCACCGCGATGAGGTCCCGCACGGGCTGGGCCTCGGGCACACCGAGCCGGCTGAAGACCGAGTGCGCCTCCTGGAGACAGGCCAGCCCGCGAGCGGGCTGCCCCAGCTCCAGGAGCGCCTCGCCCAGCGCGGCATTGGCCAGGCCCTGGCAGTAGGCGGCGTCGATCTCCTGCGCGATCGACAGCGACTCCCCGGCCGCGGCGGCCGCCTCCGAGTACTGCGCCTCGTCCACCAGGCAGGCCGCCAGCCGGGCCAGCGAGTAGCCCTCCCAGAAGCGGTACTGCTGGGACTGGAAGAGCTGGTGCGCCTCCCGGAGGACCTCCGCCGCCTCCGCCGTGGAGCCGGTCGCCCGCAGCACCACGCCGAGCTGGTAGAGCGTGTCGCCCAGACAGGGCGTGTTGCCGGAGGTCCGGGCGGCCGCGACCGCGGCCCGTGCGGAGTCGACGGCCTCCTCGTGCCGGTCGAGACCCACGTAGGCCCGTGCCATGTTCGCCAGCAGCCGCGCCTCGCCGATCGCCGCGCCGAGGCTGCGGCTGATCTCGTGGGCCTGCTGGTAGAACGGCAATGCCTCGGCAGGGCGCCCGGCCAGGATCAGCACCACGGCGAGTTCGTTGGCCGCCGAGATCCGTAGGTGGGTGCAGGCCTCCGGCTCCTGGAGCGCAAGACTCTGCCGTAGCGAGGACTCGGCCTCCCCGAGCTCGCCCGCCATCTGCTGGAGATGGCCCAGCGCGTAGTGGATCCGTGCCAGGGCATCGGTGTCCTCGTACTGCTGCGCATTGGCCGCAGCCGTCCGCAGCGCCTCGCCGATCCGCCGCCCGAGCGTCGGGTCCTCGACCAGGGCGCGCAGGACGAGCACCAGGTCGACCCCGGGTCGGAGCAGCTCCACCGGCTCCCGAACGGCCCGCTCCACGGCGCTCAGCACCAGGGAGAGTTCGGCCCGCAGCCATTCCCGGGCCGAGGCACTGTCGTCCATCAGCAGGCCCGCAGTGGCCGGGGTGTGCAGCAGCTCCGTCAGCTCGTCGTCCGGCTCGATGACCCGGGCGGCGTTCTGCAGGCTGGCGAGCAGGAGGTCCAACAGCCGGGACAGGGCGTCCTGCTGGGTGCCGGAGTCACCGAGCTTCTCGTTCTGCCGCTGTGCGAACAGCCGGAGCAGGTCGTGATAGCGGTAGCGGCCCGGGGTGAAGCACTCCAGCATGTTGGCCTCGACCAAGGCCTCGGCCAGGTCCTCCGCCGTCCGCTCGTCGGTGCCGAGCAGTGCAGCAACGGCGGGCAGCGGCAGGTCCGGCGAGTCCACCACGGAGAGCAGCCGGAAGGCCCGGGCCTCGTCCGGCTGCAACTGGGCGTAGCCGAGGCCGATGGTGGTCTCCACCGCGAGGTTGCCGAGCTGGAGCTCCTGGAGGCGGTTGCGCTGGTCGGCTAACCGACGGGCCAGATCGGAGACGCTCCAGCGGGGGCGGCTCGCCAGCCGGGCGGCGGCGATGCGGACGGCGAGCGGCAGGAAGCCGCAGGCGGTCACCACGGCCAGCGCGGCCGCCGGTTCGGCCGCCACCCGGTCATGGCCGACGATCGCGGAGAACAGGGCCAGCGCCTCGTCGGGGCTGAGTTCCTCGATGTCCACCAGGTGGGCGCCGGGGATCTCGGCCAGCCGCGAGCGGCTGGTCACCATCACCGCGTTGCCCGAGACGCCGGGGATCAGCGGTGTCAGCTGCCGTGCGTCCCTGGCGTTGTCCAGCAGGATCAGCATCCGCTTGTCGGCCAGCAGCGAGCGGTAGAGCGCCGAGCGCTGGTCGAGGGAGTCCGGAGTGTCGGTGGCGCCGAGCGCGTGCAGGAAATCGCCCAGCACCACGGCCGGGTCGGCCGGGGTGGCACCAGCCCCGCGCAGGTCCACGTAGAGCTGGCCGTCCGGGAAGTCCGGACGCAGGCGGTGCGCGACGTGCACGGCGAGCGTGGTCTTGCCGACGCCGCCGATGCCGGCCAGCGAGGTGACCACCACGGCCTGGCCGGAGCCGCCGCGCAGCACGTCCCGGAGCTCGCTCACGATCTTGCTGCGGCCACTGAAGTCGGAGACGTCGGCGGGCAGTTGGGCGGGTGGGACGAAGGTCGACGGCTCCTCGTCGGTGAGCGGTACGGCTGCCGCCACGGCAGGCATCAGCGCCGGGTCGCCGGCCAGGATCCGGGAGTGCATGGCGGCGAGTCCGCTGCCGGGCTCCACACCGAGCTCGTCGATGAGCAACTTGCGGGTGTCCGCGTAGACACCGAGCGACTCCGCCTGCCGGCCGCACCGGTACAGGGCGAGCATCAGCAGTTCGCGCAGCCGCTCGCGCAGCGGGTGTGCCGCGGCCAGTGCGCTGAGTTCCGACACCACCTCGGCGTGCAGACCGACCTCGAGCGCGGTCGCGCAGCGCTCCTCCGCAACGGTGAGCTGCCGCTCGGACAGTCGGGTGCGCTGGGTCTCCGCATAGGGGCCGGGGATGCCCGGCAGCGGTCTGCCGCGCCACAGGGCGAGCGCCGCCAGCAGCGATTCGTGGGAGGTGCGGAAGTCGCCGTCGGCCCGGGCGTCGGCGGCCCGCGCGACCCGGCTTTCGAAGGCCGCGAGGTCGAGCGAGCTGTCCGGGATGCGCAGCGCGTAGCCGTCACTGACCGAGACCAGGATCTCGGCCGGTTTGCGTACGGCCCGGTTGGGCTCGATGACCGACCGCAGGCGTGAAATGTACGTGCGGAGCGCGGCCACGGCCTGTGGCGGGGTACGGTCGCCCCAGATGCCGTCCACCAGGTCGTCGGTGGTCACCGGCCGGCCCCGGTTGAGCAGCAGGGCCGCCAGTACCGCCTGTTGCTGCGGCGAACCCAGCGCGAGCTGCTCGTCCCCGCGCCAGGCCTGGACGGGGCCGAGCACCTGGAAGCGCAGCGCATCGGCCGGCGCCGTCCCCTGAAGCTCCATGTCCTCCCCCGAAGGCGTATGTCGGTGGTTCCCTGTGGCGTCTCCCGGCCGAATGGCGGGGCGTCAGCTTATGAGGAAGCGCGCAAACATCCGCGAACCGTGCGCAGGACGGGACGTTTATAAGACATTTAACGACCCCTACGATACTGGGCTGGCGCCCGGGACGATCCAGAGCGCCGATATCTGATGACCTGAAAGGCGGCGCACCATGGCCGACGAGACCACCACCCCGACCGAGCCCGTCGCCGCCGAGCACACCGCTGCTCCGGTCGACCCGAACGCGATCGAGCAGGCGCTTTCGGTCCTCGCCGAGCAGCCGGAGGAGCCGGCCGGCGAGCAGCCGGTCAAGGCGGACCCGAAGACCGACGAGACCTTCGAGCCGCTCGGCAACGTGACCAGCTGCCCCTGACCTGAAGCACGCACGGCGCGCGCCCCGGCCCTTCGCGGACCGGGGCGCGCGCCGTCGTGCGCCTACTCCGCGGAGCGGACCCGCAGGCTGGTGATCAGCGGGCCGTCCGTGACCTCGGCGAAGAAGTCGTTGCCCTTGTCGTCCACGACGATGAACGCCGGGAAGTCCTCGACCTCGATGCGCCAGACGGCCTCCATGCCGAGCTCGGGGTACTCCAGCACCTCGACCTTCTTGATGCAGTCCTGGGCGAGGCGGGCGGCCGGGCCGCCGATCGAGCCGAGGTAGAAGCCGCCGTGCTCGTTGCACGCCTTGGTGACCTGCTTGGAGCGGTTGCCCTTGGCGAGCATGACCATGGAGCCGCCGGCCGCCTGGAACTGGTCGACGTAGGAGTCCATCCGGCCGGCCGTGGTCGGGCCGAAGGAGCCGGAGGCGTAGCCCTCGGGGGTCTTCGCCGGGCCGGCGTAGTACACCGGGTGGTCCTTCATGTACTGCGGCATGCCCTCGCCGGCGTCGAGGCGCTCCTTGATCTTGGCGTGGGCGATGTCGCGGGCGACGACCAGGGTGCCGCTGAGCGAGAGACGGGTCTTCACCGGGAACTTGGACAGCTGCGCCCGGATGTCGGCCATCGGCTGGTTGAGGTCCACCTTGACGACCTCGTCGTCGAGGTGGGCGTCGGTGGTGTCCGGCAGGTACTTCGCCGGGTCGGTCTCCAGCTGCTCCAGGAAGACGCCCTCGGCGGTGATCTTGCCGAGCGCCTGGCGGTCGGCGGAGCAGGAGACGGCCATCGCGACCGGCAGCGAGGCGCCGTGGCGGGGCAGGCGGATCACGCGGACGTCGTGGCAGAAGTACTTGCCGCCGAACTGCGCGCCGATGCCGATCTTCTGGGTGAGCTCGAAGACCTTCTGCTCCAGCTCCAGGTCGCGGAAGCCGTGGCCGGTCTTCGCGTCGCCGGAGGTCGGCAGGTTGTCGAGGTAGTGCGCGGAGGCGTACTTGGCGGTCTTGAGCGCGAACTCGGCGCTGGTGCCGCCGACCACGATCGCCAGGTGGTACGGCGGGCAGGCCGCGGTGCCCAGCGAGCGGATCTTCTGCTCCAGGAAGGAGAGCATCGACGACTCGTTGAGGATCGCCTTGGTCTCCTGGTACAGGTACGACTTGTTGGCGGAGCCGCCGCCCTTGGCCATGAAGAGGAACTTGTAGGCGTCGCCGTCGGTGGCGTACAGCTCGATCTGGGCCGGCAGGTTGTTGCCGGTGTTCTTCTCGTCCCACATGGTGACCGGCGCCATCTGCGAGTAGCGCAGGTTCAGCTTGGTGTACGCGTCGTAGACGCCGCGGGCGATCGCGGACTCGTCCTGGCCGGAGGTGAGGACGTTCTGGCCGCGCTTGCCCATGACGATGGCGGTGCCGGTGTCCTGGCACATCGGGAGGATGCCGCCGGCCGAGATGTTGACGTTCTTCAGCAGGTCGAGCGCGACGAAGCGGTCGTTGGGGCTCGCCTCCGGGTCGTCCAGGATGCGGCGCAGCTGGGCGAGGTGGTCCGGGCGCAGGTAGTGCGAGATGTCGTGCATCGCCTCGGCGGTGAGCAGCCGCAGCGCCTCCGGCTCGACCTTGAGGAAGGTGCGGCCGTCCGCCTCGAAGGTGGAGACGCCCTCGGAGGTGAGCTTCCGGTACGGCGTGGGGTCGGCACCGAGGGGGAGGAGGTCGCGGTACTCGAATTCCGGGGTGGCCATGGGGGGAGATCCTTAGCGAGGTCGGCTGCGTCTGCGAAGCACCCTCCAATGTAGGTGCAGGCGGCGCGGCGGCGGAGCGCAGGTGAGCCTGCGTGACGGGGCTCACGCCTTTCTCCGGCGAACTCTCGTTCGGAGTGATCCCGATGGCTAGGCTTTGGGCGTGGACACTTCGCCGTCGCCCGACGACCAGGGGCAGCAGCCCGTACCCATGACCAAGCAGGAGCCGGCCCCCGTCCCGCAGGCGCAGCCCGCGGTCGCCGCGCCGGTCGCCGAGGCCGATCTGCGGTGCTCGGACGCGGACCGCGAGCGGGTCGCCGACCTGCTGCGCGACGCGTACGCCGAGGGCCGGCTGACGGTGGAGGAGCACTCGGAACGGATCGAGGCCGCGTACGCCGCGAAGACCTTCGGCGACCTCGTCCCGCTCACCCGGGACCTGCCGGCCGCCACCGAGGGTGCGCCGCTGTCGATGGTGAAGCCGCCGCTGCAGCAGCAGCGCGCGCCGCTGCCGCCGGCCCGCCAGGAGGCGCCGACCATGGTGGCGGTGTTCGGCGGGGCGGAGCGCAAGGGCCGCTGGCGGGTCGGGCCGCACCTGAAGGCCGTCGCGGTCTTCGGCGGGGTGGAGATCGACCTCACCGACGCGGTCTTCGAGTCGCCGGAGGTGGTCATCGAGGTGACCGCGATCTTCGGCGGGGTGGACATCAAGGTGCCGGAGAACGTCAGCCTGCACGGCGGCGGGGTGGGCATCTTCGGCGGGTTCTCGGTGCGCGAGCAGACCGCGGCCGACCCGTACGCGCCGGTGGTGCGGGTGAAGGGCGCGGCGATCTTCGGCGGCTGCGAGGCCAAGCCGCGCCGCGGGAAGAAGCTGCGGGAGTGGGCACGCAAGCAGCTCGACCGCTGAGCGGCGCCGGGTGCGGGGCCGGGCGGGAGTCTGCCGCCCGGCCAACTGCGCTGCGGGCACTCGTCGTTGTGTCGAGTGCAGGGAGTAGTCGGTTGCGTGCGGTGTGCATGAATCGGGGGGCGAGGGGGTAGTTCCCCACGCACATCGGTTCCTGTTACGGCTGTGATCCCGTACGGCGGCGGCGCCGCGGCGGGTGGGCACGGGGCAGTCGGGCAGGGACGAGCTTCCCCGAGTCCCGTACCGCGTCAGGAGTAGCCGTGCTGCATCCCATCGAGTCCAGCGCCACCGGCTCCGCCGCCGTCCGCCGCAGTCCGGTGGCGGTGGGGGCCCCTGCGGACCCGCTGGAGGACAACCCGTGGCACACCGGGGCGGCCTGCCGCCGCGACGAGGCCGGGCTGTTCTTCGCGCCGTCCAAGGAGCCGACGGCGGCCCGGCTCTCGCGTGAGGAGCAGGCCAAGCAGGTCTGCGCCCGGTGCCCCGTGCTGCTGGAGTGCCGCGAGCACGCGCTGGCGATGCCGGAGCCGTACGGGGTGTGGGGCGGGCTGACCGCGGCCGAGCGGCGGGTGGTGCTGGCCCGGCGGCGGCGTCGGGAGGCGGAGCTGCGCGAGGCGCGGCGGGTGCCGACGGGCCGGATAGCCGGCTGACGCACGGCGGCGGCCCCGGGCGCGGACGCCCGGGGCCGCCGTTCGCGACGTGCCGCGTCAGTTGGCGCGGTCGAAGTCGATGGCGCTGTAGGCCCGCAGCTTGGACAGCTTGTGGGTGGAGTCGATGCGCCGGATCGTGCCGCTCTTGGAACGCATCACCAGCGAGCTGGTGGTGGCGGTCTCCTGGCGGTAGTGGACGCCGCGCAGCAGCTCGCCGTCGGTGATGCCGGTGGCGACGAAGAAGACGTTCTCGCCGGAGACCAGGTCGTCGGTGGTGAGGACGCGGTCGAGGTCGTGGCCGGCGTCCAGCGCCTTCTGCCGCTCCGCCTCGTCCTTCGGCCACAGCCGGCCCTGGATGACGCCGCCCATGCACTTCATCGCGCAGGCCGCGATGATGCCCTCCGGGGTGCCGCCGACGCCCATCAGCAGGTCGACGCCGGTGCCTTCGCGGGCGGCCATGATGGCGCCGGCCACGTCGCCGTCGGAGATGAACTTGATCCGGGCGCCGGCCTCGCGGATCTCCTTGACCAGGCCCTGGTGGCGGGGCCGGTCCAGCACCACGACGGTGACGTCCTCGACGGCGATGCCCTTGGCCTTGGCGACCCGGCGGATGTTGACGGCCGTCGGTGCGGAGATGTCGACGAAGTCCGCGGCCTCCGGGCCGCAGACCAGCTTGTCCATGTAGAAGACCGCGCTGGGGTCGAACATGGTGCCGCGGTCGGCGACCGCGAGGACGGCCACCGCGTTGTGCATGCCCTTGGCGGTGAGCGTGGTGCCGTCGACCGGGTCCACGGCGACGTCGCACTCGGCGCCGGTGCCGTCGCCGACCCGCTCGCCGTTGTACAGCATGGGCGCCTCGTCCTTCTCGCCCTCGCCGATGACGACGACGCCGTTCATCGAGACGGTGGAGACGAGGGTGCGCATGGCCTTCACGGCCGCGCCGTCGGCGCCGTTCTTGTCGCCGCGGCCGACCCAGCGGCCCGCCGCGAGCGCGGCGGCCTCGGTGACGCGGACGAGTTCCAGGGCGAGGTTGCGGTCCGGGGCCTCCGGAGCGACTTCCAGTGAGCTGGGGAGGTGGTGCGGGTACTGCGTGGTCATCGTCGTTACCTCTCTGTACGCGACGGCCAGTGAGCGCCCGACTACTGCCAGGTCGGAACGCCGTGGTGAGGGTTGGTGCGATCGTATCCGGCACCCGGACGGGTGTCTGTGGCACACCCGGCGCGACCAGCCGGTATGCGGCGGTTCGTCCGGCTTCACCCCGCCGGGGGGTACCCGGTGGTCGGGGGCGCGGGGGGCATGGTCCACCATGGACGGGTGGCAGGCAGCAGCAGCAAGAGAGGCCGGCAGACGGTACGGGACATGATCCTGTCGATGCTGGCGGTCGGTGTCGTGGGCTTCTTCGGATACCTCTTCATCCCGCACGAGGGCGGCGACGGCGTGCACGTCGTCGACTACCGTTCGGCGCTGGCCTCGGCGAAGCGCGCCGCGCCCTACCCGGTGCTCGGCCCGCAGGGGCTCTCCGAGCAGTGGCGGGCGACCTCGGTCGAGTACCGCAAGGACGGCAAGGGCAACGCCGTGTGGCACCTGGGCTTCGTGACCCCGTCCGGCCAGTACGCCGCGGTGGAGCAGTCCAACGCCACCCGTGACGACGTGATCGGCACCGTGGTGCCGGGCGGCAAGCCGGACGGCAGCGCACCGGTGGCCGGCCAGGACTGGCAGCGCTTCCAGGGCACCAAGTACCGCGGCCTCGCCACCCCGGCCGGCACCGCCACCACGGTCGTCACCGGCTCCGCCTCGTACGACGAGCTGGCCCAGCTGGCCGCCGCGCTGAAGTAGCGCGCGGCGCCGGTGCGCGCGCCCCGAGGACGTACGGCGAAGGCCCCCGCGGCGAACCGCGGGGGCCTTCGTCCTGCCCGGGCCGTGCGCGACCCGGAGCGGGATCAGACGGTGGTGACGACCTCGTCGTACTCCAGGCGCGGGGAGCGCGGGAACCAGGCGTCCTCGCCGGGCTTGCCGATGTTGACCACGGCCAGCACGGAGTGCTCGCCGTCGCCGAAGAACTCCTTGTTCAGGCCCGCGGCGTCGTAGCCGGTCATCGGGCCGGCGGCCAGGCCGGCGGCGCGCACGCCGATGATGAAGTACGCGGCCTGCAGGGCGCCGTTCAGCGTGGCGGAGGCCTCGCGGACGGGGCGCTCGGAGAAGAACATGTCCTTCGCCTGCGGGAAGTGCGGCAGCTGGGTCGGGAGCTCCTCGTGGAACTCGTTGTCCTGCGCGAGGATGGCGACCAGCGGGGCGGTGGCGGTCTTGGCGCGGTTGCCCTCGGCCATGTGCTGCAGCAGGCGCTCGCGGCCCTCGTCGGTGCGGACGAGCACGATGCGCAGCGGCTGCTGGTTGAACGCGGTGGGGCCGAACTTGACCAGGTCGTAGATGGCCCGGACCTGCTCGTCGCTGACCGGCTCGTCGGTGAAGGTGTTGGCGGTACGGGCCTCGCGGAAGAGCAGGTCCTGGGCGGCGGCGTCGAGTGCCAGAGTCATTGCGGAATCCACCTCAAACGGAAGACGGGAAAGCGGTCGAGACGGCCGGGAGGACCGTTCACCGGGCTCCAACGTTGGGTGAAACTTAAACTATTCCGCAGGCGGGCGTGACCCCCGTCACACCTGCGCGATGCGTCCCGGGTCGCCCGCCGTCGCCGGCGGCGGCTCACCCGTCGGCGGACTCCTCGGCGGCCAGCGCCGCGTCCAGCCGGGCCCGGGCGCCGTCCAGCCAGCGCTGGCAGACCTTGGCCAGCCGCTCGCCGCGCTCCCACAGCGCCAGCGACTCCTCCAGCGAGGTGCCGCCGGTCTCCAGCTGCCGGACGACCTCCAGCAGCGCGTCCCTGGCCTGCTCGTACCCGAGCGCCTCGTCGCTGTCGGCCGCACCCCGGACCGTCTGACCGTCCTGCTGCTGATCTGCCATGCCGCCAGCGTAGGGGCTGCGGACGACAGGCCGGTGCGGTCGCCCGCCGTCAGCGCGGGCTGACCGGCCGCCGGGCGGACGGGCTGCGGCGCTCGGCCGCGGCGCAGCGCTCGGCCGGGGCGCGGTGCTCCGCGGGGCCGCAGCGCTCGGCGGAGACGGCGGCGGGGGCGACGAGGGTGCGGCGCAGGGTGCTGCGGGCCCGCCAGGTGAGGGTCTTCACGGCGCCCACCCGGATGCCGATCGCGTCCGCCACCTCCCGCGAACTGAGGTCGTCCCAGTAGCGCAGCGTGAGCGCCGTCCGCTGGTGCTCGGTCAATGTCGCGAGCGCGGCGAAAACGCGCTCGGCCTCGACGAGGGAGACCACCTGGTCCTCGACGCAGATTCCCGCATCGGAATCCGCGACCGCGGCCACCGTCGACTCGCTGCGGGTGGCCCGCCGTTTGTCGTGGTCGAACATGATGTTCCGGGCGATGGTGAAAATCCACGCCCCCATGTCCTTCCCCGTCCAGTGGAACCCGTCAATGCACGCCATTGCGCGGACGAACGTGTCCTGGGTCAGGTCCTCGGCGAGTGCGCGATTCCCGGTGCGCCGCGTGAGGAAGGCCAGGACCGGCCCCCGATATCGGCGGTACAACTCCGCCCAGGCGTCCCGGTCGCCGGCCTTGGCGGCCTCGATCAGGTGCGGTGTTCCACGCAGCGTTCCACGCGGCGTCCCATCCATACCGGACCTCCCGGAGAGCAGGTCCCGCAACGATACGAGCGGGCATGCATGCGTGCAAGCGATTCCGAAATTCCGTCAGTTCGCCTCACTGCCATCCAGATTTGGCGGGACCTGACTGATCGTCATTGGCTTGCACTCATGCAAGTAGATGCATCTGGGACATGACACGCGCTAGCCTTGCCCGCCATGCAGCCGACTGAGGACACCGCCTCGGAGACCACCCCCGCCCAACGTTTCGGTGCCGTCGTTCACGAGGCCGCCCGGCGCGCGGGCTACGACCTCACCCCGGGCTCCGGCGGACGGCTCGCCCTCGCCAGGGACACCGGCATGAGCGCCTCCGCGGTCGGGCGCATGCTGCGCGGCGAGACCCTTCCCCGCCCCTCCCAATTCCAGAGAATCGCGCAGGTCGTCCACCTGGACCTGCACGAGCTGCTGGTGCGCGGCGGAGTGATTTCCGAGGAATCCGCAAACGATCTCCCCCGGGGAGTACGCTCACCCATCACCCCTGAGGAAGCGTTGGACGCCTGGGGTGTAACCCACCCCATGATCCGGAAATTCCTTCTCGCCTCCATCGCCCAGGCGATCGGCCTGCAGCAGGAAAGCGAGCGCGGTTCTTTTCCGCCGGACGAGAACCGCGGGGGAGGGGCAGTGCACATGCAGAGGTGAGGCCAGTAATGCCGAGATTCTCTCCGGTGGCGGCCGACGCGCTCAGAGCGGTGGGCGCGGTCGGCGGAACAGCACTGATCGTCGCCGGCACCTACGACACCCGTTGGATCCCGTTCCTCGGCTGCCTGGCCGTGGCGGCGCTGTCCACCACCGAGTACGCCCTGGCGAGGACCAGGCGGTGGATGCGCGAGACCGAGGCCAGGACGGCCCGTCAGGCCGAACTCGTCGCCGCCCGCGCGGCCGCCCTGCCGCCGGCCGCGCCGCCCGGGATACCGCCGCCCCCCGCACCGCCGCTCGCCGACGGCCGACAGCTCGGCGCCGACGCCCTGCTGCGCCTGCTGGAGGCCGTGCACCGGGAACTGCGGCACGCCCACGAGGCGGCCGACCGGGCCCAGGCCGAGCTCGCCGACCTCAGCCGCGAGTGGAACACCCTCGTGCAGGAGACCATGAGCCGTCCCCCGCACGCCCGCACACCGGTCGAATGAGTCCGGTCGCGCGACGCGGCCCGCGCTCACTCCGGTACGACGGTCACCCCGAAGCCGCCCTCCGCCACCCGCGCGTGCAACTCGTCCCCGGCCGCCACCTGCGCCGGGTCCGTCACCACAGCCCCGTCCGCCCGCTGCAGCACCGCGTAGCCGCGTTGCAGGGTGGCCAGCGGCGACAGCGCCACCACCCGGGCCAGCGCGTGCCCGAGGTCCGTCTGCGCATGGTCCAGCCGGTTCCCCAGCGCCCGCCGCTCCCGCTCCACCAGCGCCGTCACCTCCGCCGCCCGGTCCTCCACCAGCCGGTGCGGCGCGGCCAGCACCGGACGGCTGCGCACCCCCTCCAGCCCGTGCAGCTCCCGCTCGACCCGGCCCACCACGCAGCGCCGGGCGCGGTCCCGCAGCTGGCGCACCCGGGCGAGCTCCTCGCCCACCTCCGGCACCACCCGCTTCGCCGCGTCGGTCGGCGTCGACGCCCGGAAGTCGGCGACGAAGTCCAGCAGCGGCTGGTCCGGCTCGTGGCCGATCGCACTGACCACCGGGGTGCGGGCCGCCGCCACGGTGCGCACCAGCTCCTCGGACGAGAACGGCAGCAGGTCCTCCACGCTGCCGCCGCCGCGGGCCACCACGATGACGTCCACCTCCGGGTGCTCGTCGAGCTCCCGCACCGCGGCCGCCACCTGCGCCGCCGCGTTCGGGCCCTGCACCAGCACGTTGCGCACCTCGAAGCGGACGGCCGGCCAGCGCCGCCGGGCGTTCTCCAGGACGTCCCGCTCGGCCGCCGAGCCGCGGCCGGTCACCAGGCCCACGCAGTGCGGCAGGAACGGCAGCGGCCGCTTGCGCTCCGCGTCGAACAGCCCCTCCGCGCCGAGCTTGCGCTTCAGCTGCTCCAGCCGGGCCAGCAGCTCGCCCAGCCCGACCAGCCGGATCTCGGACGCCCGCAGCGAGAGCGTGCCGCGTGCGGTGTACCACTCGGGCTTGGCGTGGACGACGATCCGCGAGCCCTCCTGGACGGCCTCCGCCACCTGTTCGAAGACCGAACGGAAGCAGGTCACGGTGAGCGAGACGTCCCGCTCCGGGTCGCGCAGCGTCAGGAACACCATCCCCGCGCCGGGCCGCCTGCTCAGCTGCGCGATCTGCCCCTCCACCCAGACCTCGCCCAGCCGGTCGATCCAACCGCCGATCATCGCCGACACCCTGCCGACCGGGACGGGCGCCTCGGGGGAGCTGCTGTTCGCCATGCCCACGAGGCTAGCGCCGCCCGGTGACGCCGCCGCCGCGCCCGGCGCGGCCCGGCCCCACGCATCGGCCCCCCACGCATCGGCCCCCCGCACATCGGCCCCCGCACATCGCCCCCGCGCGCGTCGGCCCCCTGCGCGTCGGGCGCCGCGACGGGGCGCCCGTACGATGGAGCCATGTCCACCACTGCACAGCGCCGTGTCCTGCTCGCCGCCCCCCGGGGCTACTGCGCGGGCGTCGACCGCGCCGTCATCGCCGTGGAGAAGGCCCTGGAGCAGTACGGGGCCCCGATCTACGTCCGCAAGCAGATCGTCCACAACAAGTACGTCGTGCAGACCCTCGAGAAGAAGGGCGCGATCTTCGTCGACGAGACGGAGGAGGTGCCCGAGGGCGCGATCGTGGTCTTCTCCGCGCACGGCGTCGCCCCGTCCGTGCACGACGAGGCGAAGGCCGGCAAGCTCGCCACCATCGACGCCACCTGCCCCCTGGTCACCAAGGTGCACAAGGAGGCCGTGCGCTTCGCCGAGGAGGACTACGACATCCTGCTCGTCGGCCACGAGGGCCACGAGGAGGTCATCGGCACGATGGGCGAGGCCCCGGACCGCATCCACCTCGTGGACGGCGCCGAGGACGTCGCGAACGTCGAGGTCCGCGACGAGTCCAAGGTCGTCTGGCTCTCCCAGACCACCCTCTCCGTGGACGAGACCATGGCCACCGTCGGCGAGCTGCAGAAGCGCTTCCCGCTGCTGGTCAGCCCGCCCAGCGACGACATCTGCTACGCCACGCAGAACCGCCAGGTCGCGGTGAAGAAGCTTGCGCCCGAGACCGACCTGCTGATCGTCGTCGGCTCCAAGAACTCCTCCAACTCCGTCCGCCTGGTCGAGGTCGGTCTGGAGTACGGCGCCAAGGCCGCCCACCTGGTCGACTTCGCCGACGA
Source organism: Kitasatospora sp. NPDC007106 (assembly GCF_040634455.1). Taxonomy (NCBI): domain Bacteria; kingdom Bacillati; phylum Actinomycetota; class Actinomycetes; order Kitasatosporales; family Streptomycetaceae; genus Kitasatospora; species Kitasatospora sp. NPDC007106. The sequence continues at coordinate 12,594 of NZ_JBEYFP010000016.1, read as the reverse complement.
GATCGACGAGGCCTGGCTGGAGGGCGTCACCACCGTCGGCCTCACCAGCGGCGCCTCGGTGCCCGAGATCCTCGTCGACGGCGTCCTGGAGTTCCTCGCCGAGCGCGGCTACGCCGACGTCGAGACCGTGAAGACCGCCGAGGAGCACCTGCAGTTCTCGCTGCCGAAGGAGCTCCGCCGCGACCTGCGCGCCGAGGCCGCCGGCAAGCTCTGACCCGCGCACCGGGGCCCTGAGGCCCCGGCCCGCCCCGAGCCCGGGTGCCCGCACACCGCGGACGCCCGGGCTTCGTGCTGCCCGCCACCGGGTACCGGAGGGACGGCACGGCGGGCGGGGGCGGCCCCGCCCCCGTAGGTTGGTGCGCAGCCCGTGGTTTGTGCACAGGCTGTGGACGACGCTTCGAGGGAGGAACTGCGGAATGACGACGGTATTCGGCGTGGACATCGGCGGCTCGGGCATCAAGGGCGCCCCGGTCGACCTGGCCGGGGGAGGGCTCGCCGAGGAGCGCTTCAAGGTGCTCACCCCGCAGCCGTCCTCGCCGAACGCGGTGGTCGAGGCGGTCGTCGAGGTCGTCCGGCACTTCGGCCACCAGGGGCCGGTCGGCCTGACCTTCCCCGGGGTGGTCGTCCGCGGCCGCACCCGCACCGCCGCCAACGTCGACAAGGACTGGATCGGCATGGACGCCGAGGGGCTCTTCCGCGAGGCCCTCGACCTGCCCGCCACCGTCGTCAACGACGCGGACGCGGCCGGCATCGCCGAGGTCACCCACGGGGCCGGCCGCGGCCGCGGCGGCACCGTCCTGCTGCTCACCTTCGGCACCGGCATCGGCAGCGCGCTCTTCGTCGACGGCGCCCTGGTGCCCAACACCGAGCTCGGCCACCTCGAACTGCGCGGCAAGGACGCCGAGCGGCGCGCCTCCTCGGCCGCCAGGGAACGGCACGGGCTGTCCTGGGCCGAGTGGGCGGTGCGGGTCGACGAGTACCTCGACCTGGTCGAGATGCTGTTCTCGCCGCAGCTGATGATCATCGGCGGCGGTGTCAGCCGCAAGCACGAGAAGTTCCTGCCGCTGCTGCGCAAGCGCGACGCCGAGGTCCTCCCCGCCGAACTCCGCAACAACGCCGGCATCGTCGGCGCCGCGATGGCCGCCGCGGCCCACGCGAGTTAGGGCCGGGCGGCTGCACCACCGGGGGGTGCACCATCAGGGGCGCGGGGGAACTGCGCAACTCGGATGTGGGCCACCGTAGGCATCACGGCTTGGCCCGTGCTGTTGTGACACCCGCCCCCGGACTGCGCAGTTCTCCCCCAGCCTTCGGCCGGGCGGTGCCCCCACGCGCCCCTGACACGACTGCCCCGGGCGGAGCTAACGGGTGCGGCGGATCCGGCGTTGGGCCACGAACCGGGCTGCCACGATCACGGCCGCCAGGCCCGTCCCGGCGAACAGCCAGCCCGCCCGTACCGCCAGCCCGCTCGCCAGCGAGACCACCCGGCCGGTCAGCCCGGAGGTGGTGGCCGGCTGCAGCAGCGCCAGCGCCAGCGCGAACGCGATCGGCCCGGCGATCGGCGCCGCCGGCAGGTCCGGGTAGCGCACCCGGACGGCCAGCTGGAAGCAGAGCACCAGGTAGCCCAGGCCGAACAGCACGCCGAGGCCGCCGAACAGCGTCCGGTCCACCCCGGCGACCAGCAGGGTCCCGGCGACCGCGGCCACCCCGGTGCCCACCGCCGTCAGCCGGGCCGGACGCCCCGTCCGCTCCCGTCCGCGGCCCGCCCACGGCAGGCGCGGACGGCGGGCCGGCGCGCCGCCGGAGGCCGAGCGCAACCGGGAGTCGACGGGCGCGGCGGGGCCCGGGACGGCGGCCCGGTCGGCGCCGGACGGCGGCTGCCGCCGGGGCCCGGGGGGCTGGGTACGGATGCTCTGCTGCTCCACCCACCCAACGTACGGTCCGATCATCGCCACAGTGTGTAATGCCGGAATTCCGGGCCGGGCGTGTCCGCGGCAGGAGTAGCGTCGTCCACGACCGACGCGGTCCGCCGCCGGGCCCGGCGGGGATCGGACGGCGACGAACCGGAGCAGGGTGACCGAGGGCGGTCACCGGTGGAGGGGTGCGATGACGGACTTCGGCTTCGAGCGGCTGCACCACGTGCAGCTCGACATCCCGGCCGGTGCGGAGCCGGCCTGCCGGGCGTTCTGGGCCGGGGTGCTCGGGATGACCGAGCTGGCCAAGCCGCCGGTGCTGGCGGCGCGCGGCGGCTGCTGGTTCCGCAGCGGGGGAGTGGAGGTGCATCTCGGCGTCGTCCCCGACTTCGCGCCCTCGCCCAAGGCCCACCCGGGCATCCTGGTGCACGACCTGGACGCGCTCGCGGCCCGGCTGGAGGAGCACGGCCACCCCGTCCGGTGGGACGACTCCGTCCCGGGTCGTCGCCGTTTCCACAGCGCCGACGCGCTCGGCAACGGGCTGGAGTTCCTGGAGCCCGACCGGACGGGCTGAGCGCGCCCCGTAGACTGGGGGATCGGCCGCCTCCGGCCGCTCCACGCCCTCCAAGCCCACGGGACATCGCTTCATGTCGCTCACGATCGGAATCGTCGGCCTGCCGAACGTCGGCAAGTCGACCCTGTTCAACGCCCTGACCAAGAACGACGTGCTGGCGGCCAACTACCCGTTCGCCACCATCGAGCCCAACGTGGGCGTCGTCGGTGTCCCCGACACGCGGCTGGCGAAGCTCGCCGAGATCTTCGGTTCGGCGCGCATCCTGCCGGCCACCGTCGACTTCGTCGACATCGCGGGCATCGTCCGCGGCGCGAGCGAGGGCGAGGGCCTGGGCAACAAGTTCCTCGCCAACATCCGCGAGTCGGACGCGATCTGCCAGGTCGTCCGCGCCTTCACCGACCCGGACGTGGTGCACGTCGACGGCAAGGTCTCGCCCAAGGACGACATCGAGACCATCCACACCGAGCTGATCCTCGCCGACCTGCAGACCGTGGAGAAGGCCCTGCCGCGCCTGCAGAAGGAGGCGCGCCTCAAGAAGGACACCGCGTCGGTGCTGGCCGCCGCCGAGGCCGCCAAGGCGATCCTGGAGACCGGCAAGACCCTCTTCGAGGCGGGCTTCGACACCCACCCGATCCGCGAGCTGCACCTGCTCACCGCCAAGCCGTTCCTCTACGTCTTCAACGTGGACGAGGACGAGCTCGCCGACGAGGACTTCAAGGACGCCCAGCGCGCCCTGGTCGCCCCCGCAGAGGCGATCTTCCTCAACGCCAAGATCGAGTCCGAGCTGATCGAGCTCGACGACGAGGAGGCGCTGGAGCTGCTCCAGTCCATGGGCCAGGACGAGCCCGGCCTCGCCACCCTCGCCCGGGTCGGCTTCGAGACCCTCGGCCTGCAGACCTACCTGACCGCCGGCCCCAAGGAGACCCGGGCCTGGACGATCAAGAAGGGCGCCACCGCCCCCGAGGCCGCCGGTGTCATCCACACCGACTTCCAGAAGGGCTTCATCAAGGCCGAGGTCATCTCCTTCGACGACCTGGTCGCGACCGGCTCCATCGCCGAGGCCCGCAGCAAGGGCAAGGCCCGCATCGAGGGCAAGGAGTACGTCATGCAGGACGGCGACGTGGTGGAGTTCCGCTTCAACGTGTAGTCGTGCGCATGCTGCACGTTAGGTGATTGGTCAAGCGTGCAGATCAGAAGGGGTCGGACTCTGTCGAGTCCGACCCCTTCGTTGTCGCCGCGCTGGATGGGTACTGGATATTCCGACGCAGGGTCAGTTGCGATCAGGTCTCGTAAACGGTGGATCGATGTCCCACGTGAACAATCCAGACCACCAGTTCCCCGTTGTCGATCGTGTAGACGACGCGGTAGTCACCGACCCGCAGTCGGCGACGTTCGGGCTGGGATGCGAGCGCGGTGGTGTTGAAACCGAGAGGGTCGGTCTCCAGTTCGGTCAGCTTGGCGAGGATGCGCAGTGCTATCTGGCGAGGGATCTTCCGGAGTTCGGTCTGCGCCTCGGGGCGGAAGACGGTTCGGTGCTCACTCACTGCGCGCCAGCGTCTCCCTCATGATGTCCTCGATCGGGATGCCGGGTGCGGGGTTGGCCATGCGCTCATCGATGATCCGGTTGATCTCGCGCTCTTCCCACTCCTGGTACTTGCGCAGCACCTGGATGGAGACGACGGCGGCGACTTCCTTGCCCCGGCGCGTAATCACCGTGGGCACGTCGTCGCGGTCGGCGCGTTCCACGACCTCCGCCAAGTGTGCACGCACGTCGCGGATGGACTCTATGGGCAGTGGCTGCGTCATGCGCTCAAGCGTACCGAGTGCCCCATGTGTACACAACGCCCGCAGTGGTGGGCGACCCGCCTCGTCGCGGTCGCGTGTGCTGAAGGACCCCTACCGTGCTGGATCGGTGCTGGATGCGAGCCGTCGAGGCCTCTTCTTTGCAGGTCAGAGCACTGTTCCGGATGTTCCGCTTCGACGTCTGACCGTCCGGCGCCGCGTCGGTACGCGGCGGACATGCGGCTCGAAAGGGGCCGGCTCCTCCGGGGGCCGGCCCCTTCGCCGGTCCTCCGTCCCGGAGGGGCGCCCGGGCCGGGGTCGGGGTTGTCCCGGGTGGGGGATCGGGGGCGGGTGGGGGTTCGTCCCCGATGGATCGGCGGGCCGGTTTCGCCAGACTCCTGTGCGGGGCCGGGTGGACCGGCCCGTGCCGACGAACCATCAGGAGATGCTGCCGTGACCGCTGTTGTGCGCCGTACCCGCTGGACCGCCGTCGCCGCCGCCGGGGCGGTGCTCGCCGCACTGGCGGTGGGCACCGCGGCCGGACCCGCCTCGGCCGCCGCCGGGCCGGCGGCCGTGGTGCGGCAGGACGCGGCGGTGCCGCCGCTGGACCGGGCGGCCGTCCGCCGGGTGCTCGCCGGGCTGCCGACCGCCGAGGTGTCCGGGGCGCTGGTGCACGTCTCCGGACGGGCCGGCCGGCTGGACGCGGTGGGCGGCATCGGCGACCCGGCCACCGGCCGGGCCCCGGACACCGACGGGCGGTTCCGGATCGGCTCGATCTCCAAGGTGTTCACCGCGACGGTGGTGCTCCAGCTGGCCGCCGAGCACCGCCTCGACCTCGACACCCCCGTCCAGCACTACCTGCCCGGCCTGCTGCCGGCCGCCTTCCCGCCGATCGCGGTCGGGCAGCTGCTGAACCACACCAGCGGGCTCCCGAACGGCGCCGACGGCCCGTGGGGCGACGGCACGGCCGCGTGGTTCGTCGACCACCGCTTCGAGTCCTGGTCGCCGGAGCGCGTGGTGGCCACCATGGACGGTCAGGAGATGGCCTTCGCGCCCGGCACCGCGCAGCAGTACAACGGCATGAACACCTTCGTGGCCGGCCTGCTGGTCGAGCAGGTCACCGGGCACGACTACGCGCACGAGGTGCAGCAGCGGATCGTCCGCCCGCTCGGGCTGCACGACACCTCGGTGCCGGCCGCGGACGACCCCGCGCTGCGGCACCCGGCCGCCCGCCCCCGGCTCACCGTGCCCGGCCCGGACGGCACCCCGCGGCAGGTGGACGTGACCGAGCAGAGCCCCTGGCCGTGGGCGGAGGGCGGACTGATCTCCAGCGCCGCCGACCTGGACCGCTTCGTCACCGCGCTGTTCCGGGGCCGCCTGCTGCCGCCCGCCCAGCAGGAGGCGCTGTTCACCGTCCCCGACGTGCCGACCCGCCACAGCAGCCACTGCGAGACCGGGCCGGACGCCGGCCGGGCCTGCATGAGCATGGGCCTGGAGCGGACGAAGGTCGGCGGCGTGGAGATCTGGGGCAAGACCGGCTCCCGGCCGGGCTGGACGAACGGCGTGTTCGCCACCCGGGACCTCTCCCGGACGGTGGTCTACTCGCTCAACCCGACCGGCATGGACGGTGCCGAGACCCCGGTCATCATGCAGCTGGCCGGCGCCGTCTTCGGCTGACGGCCGTGGCCCCGGCCGCCGACCCGGCTACGGCTTGATGTTGTGGTTGACCCGGAACAGGTTGCCGGGGTCGTAGGCCCGCTTGACCTCCACCAGCCGGGGATAGCTGGAGCCGTAGTTGTCGGCGGCCCGGTGCTGGTCGTCGTCGGCCATGAAGTTGACGTACCCGCCGGCCTCGGAGTGCGGGGCGACGGCGGCGTAGTAGTCGCGCACCCAGGCGGTGTTGGCGTCGTTCTCGGCCGGGTCGGGCCACATGCCGGCGATCACGGTGGCGAAGGTGGCCTCGCGGTGGGCGAAGGCGGTGTCCCCGGGTGCCATCCGATGGCAGGCCCCGTTGATCGAGTAGATGTGCATCGTGGAGTTCACGGCCGGCACCTTCGGCCCGTGCACCAGGTGGGCGGCGATCGCGTCGTCGGTGAGCTCGGTCGAGAAGACGCCCTTCCAGTAGTGCTGCAGGCCCGGCGGCACCAGCGGGTCGAAGGCGCTGTTGATCGCCGGGTACGGCATCGGGCCGACCATCTCCGCGACCCTCGGCGCGACCTCGCGCATCGGCCGGATCGCCGCCTCGGCCTCCTCCATCGGGCCCGCCCAGCAGGCCACCACGAGGGCGAAGGTGTCGCCGTGCCGGTCCTCCGGGATGAACGGCAGCGGCGGGGCGATCTGGAAGCCGGGGAAGACGCCGAGGTCCTCCGGGGCCTCCTCGATGTATTCGCGGTAGCGCTTCAGGACGGCCTCGGCGTGTTCCAGTTCGAAGAGCATCGGACCGCCGAAGACGTCCTTTACCGGGCTCAGCGCGAACTCGAAGGAGGTGACCGCGCCGAAGTTGCCGCTGCCGCCGCGCAGGGCCCAGAAGAGGTCCGGCTCCTCCTTCTCGTTGACGACCCGCAGCCGGCCGTCGGCCGTCACCACGTCCGCGGACAGCAGGTTGTCGCAGGTGAGCCCCAACTTGCGGGCGAGGTAGCCGATTCCGCCGCCGAGGGTGATGCCGCCGACGCCGGTGGTCGAGATGATGCCGCCGGTGACGGCGAGCCCGAAGGGGTAGGTGGCGGCGTTGAGGTCGCCGAGCGTGGCGCCGCCCTCGACCCGGGCGGTGCGGCGGACGGGGTCGACCCGGACGCCGCGCATGCCCGTGAGGTCGGCGACCACGCCGCCGTCGCAGGTGCCGTACCCGGGGACGCTGTGCGCGCCGCCGCGGACGGCCAGCGGCATCCCGTTGTTCCTGGCGAAGTCGACCGCCGCCATCACGTCGCCGGCGTTGGCGCAGCGCACCACGGCCGCCGGCCTGCGGTCGATCATCGCGTTGTAGACCGTGCGGGCCTCGTCGTAGTCCTCGTCGCCGGGCGCGACCACACTTCCGTGGACTGCGCCCGCCAGTTCCTCGATCGTCTTGCTGCCCATGACAAGAAGCTCCTGACCGTGCCGACCCCCTGGGCCGGACCGGGCACGGAGCGAGGGTCGACGATCCCGGTCGGCCTCCCTCCACGGTACGACTCGCGGGCGTGCCCCACCCGGCGGGCGCAGGCACCCGCAGGCCCGGAGCAAGGCCCGGAGCAAGGTGCGGACGACGGCCGCGGATCGTCAGGGGGAATCGCCCTGTCGCCGAGCGCCGCCGGGCCGGATCGCGTCGGCCCCGGGGAACTGGCCGCCTCGTACCGGGCGGTGACGGGCCGGGAGGTGACGCACCGGGACGGCACCCGGGTGCTGCAGGGGAGGGCGCCCCGGGCGGCCGGGCTCAGCCGACGGTGATCCGCAGCGAGCCGTCCGGCTGCGGGGCGACCGCGACCTGCTCCAGGTCCTCGGCGTGCACGGTGGCGGGGTGCGGCAGGGCGCGCGGGCCGATGCCGACCACGGGCATGCCCGCGGCGAGGGCGGCGGTGATGCCGGCCTCGGAGTCCTCGAAGGCGAGGCAGTCGGCGGGCGCGAAGCCGAGGGCGGCGGCGCCCTTGAGGAAGCCCTCCGGGTCGGGCTTGCTGGCGCCGACCGAGCCGGCGGTGATCATGGTCTGCGGCAGCGGGAGTCCGGCGGCGCCCATCCGGGCACGGGCCAGCGGCTCGTCGGCGGAGGTCACCAGGGCGTGCGGTTGCCCGCGGAGCGCGGCGAGGAAGGCCTCGGCGCCGGGGACGGGGACGACGCCGTAGGTGTCGGCGGTCTCCTCGGCCAGCAGCTGCCGGTTCTCGGCGAGGTTGATCTCCACCGGGCGGTCGGGCAGCAGCACGGCCATGGTCAGGTGGCCCTGGCGCCCGTGCACGACCCGCATGACGGCGTCGCCGTCGAGGCCGTGGCGGGCCGCCCAGCGGCGCCAGCACCGCTCGACTACCGCGTCCGAGTTGACCAGGGTGCCGTCCATGTCGAGCAGCAGGGCGCGGGTGGTGAGCGTCGTGGCAGGCATGCGGGGCGGCTCCTCGGAAACGGGTGTTTGTCTCTCCAGGATACAAAAGTGCCGCCGAAGCGGGCCGGGACGGACGGCCCGGGCCGGATCAGCCGCCCAGCAGGTGCGCGTTGACCTCGCGGGCCGGCCCGGCGAGCTCCGGCAGCTCCACGACCTCCACACCGGCCGCCTCCAGCAGCGCGGTGCCCTGGCAGGCCTGCACGAAGAGGTCCGGCTCGCGCCAGGCGACCACCACCCGCGGCACCCCGGCCGCGACGATCAGCTGGGCGCAGGTGCGCGGCCGCGAGGCGCGCTGCCCGCACGGCTCCAGCGAGCTGTACACGGTGGCCGTGCGCAGCCGCGGGTCGCCGGCCGGCAGCTTGGCGAGCGCGGCCTCCTCGGCGTGGTTCTTCTCGTCCACCTCGCGGCTGTAGCCCTCGGCGAGCACCTCGCCGTCGGCGCCGACGACCACCGCGCCGACCGAGAAGGCCGTCGCGGAGGGCGGGCAGCGGCGCGAGAGCTCCACGGCGCGCGCGAGCCAGTACAGGTCGGTGCCGGGGACGGCGTCGCTGGTCACGGGGCGGACTCCTTCGGGGCGTAGCGGAGCAGGACGACGTCGCCCACCGTACGTGCCTCCAGCAGCCGCATCCGCCGGGCGGGTCCGCCCGGGTAGTCGGCCGGGCCGAGGAAGCGGGGGGCGCCGGGCTGGCCGACCAGCAGCGGGGCGACGGCGAGCTGGAGTTCGTCGGCGAGGCCCTGGGCGAGGAACTGGGTGTGGATGCTGCCGCCGCCCTCGACCATGAGCCGCTGCACGCCGCGGCCGCCCAGGTCGTCGAGGAGGGCGCCGAGCCCGACCTCGGCGCCGAGCGCGACGACCTCGGCGAGCCCGTCGAGCGCGCCGCGCAGTGCGGGGGCGGCGGCGTCGGTGGTGTAGACGGCCTTGGCACCGCCGGTGTGCCAGAAGTTGAGCGCGGGCGAGAGGCCGCCGCTCGCGGTCAGGGTGACCTTCAGCGGGTACTCCGGGCGGCCGTCAGCGACCCGCCGGGCCCGCCGCCCGGGTGAGTTGACGAGCAGTCGCGGGTTGTCGCGGCGCAGCGTGGTGCCGCCGACGAGCAGTGCGTCGCAGCCGGCCCGGACCTCGTCCACCCGGTCGAAGTCCGCCGGGTTGGAGAGCAGCAGCCGCTCCGGTGACGCGTCGTCGAGGTGGCCGTCGAGCGAGACGGCGGCGCTCAGCAGGACGTACGGGCGGCGGGACACGGGGTCTCCGATCTGTCGGCTACCGCTCCACCGTACGGTCACCGCCCGTACGACCAGGTGACCGGCCATGTCCACGGCATCCTGCGTACGTTCTTCGAGCGGTGCCGTTCGCCGTTCGGCCGGGTGCCGTACGGCCGGAGTTCGGGTACGGCCCCCACCCTGGTCCGGTCCTCGCCCAACCCCGTCGAAGGGCCCACCACCCGTGTCCGGTCACCGTCCGCTCGCGCTCGCCGCGGCCGCGTTCGTGCTCGCCTCCGTCCCCGTCGCCGCCGCCCCCGCCTCCGCGGGCCCTCAGCCGGTCCGCGGCGGCAGCGGCAGCGGCAGCGCGGGCAGGCCGTCGATGCTGGTGCCGACGTACTCCTTGCCCTCGCAGTAGACGCCGAACTCCTCGTCGGTCTTGCGGTCGAAGTACTGGGCGTGCAGCTCCCGGTCGCCGCGGTAGTCCATGAACGGCACGGCGAACCCGCAGGAGTCGCTGACCCGTTCGGCGTGCACCAGCACCACGGCCCGCAGCGCGGAGCCGTCCGCCGCCGGGTCGAAGTGCCCGATCAGCTCGGCGAAGCGCGGGTCGTCGCGGAAGACGGCCTCGCCGCGGCCGTGCACCCGCACCACGGTCGGCGGGCCGTCGAAGGCGCACCACATCAGCGTGATCCGGCCGTTCTCCCGCACGTGGGCCAGGGTCTCGGCGGTGCTGCCGCCGAAGTCCAGGTAGGCCAGGGTGAGTTCGTCCAGGACGGCGAGCGTGCCGGCCCGGCCCTTGGGGGACAGGTTGACGTGCCCGTCGCCGGCCAGCGGAGCGGTGGCGGTGAAGAAGACCGGCTGTCTCTCGATGAAGGCGCGCAGCCGGCCGTCGATGCGTTCGTACGTCTTTCCCATGCTCCGATTGTCGTCGCACGGCCCCTGCGGTGGCCACGCCGACGCTCCATCATCTTGAATAGCGGGACGATATTTCTCGTCAAGCGAGACGGGTCTACGCTCGGCGCATCGTGAGGAGCCGAGAGGAGCCGAACATGACGAACCGTCGGGCCGCCTACACCCACGGCCACCAGGAGTCCGTACTGCGCTCGCACCGCAGCCGCACCGCCGCGGACTCCGCCGCCTACCTGCTGCCGGAACTCCGCCCCGGGCAGCGACTGCTGGACGTCGGCTGCGGGCCGGGCACGATCACCGCCGACCTGGCCGAACGGCTCGGCCCCGACGGCCGGACGGTCGCCGTCGACACCTCCGCCGAGGTGCTCGCGCAGGCCGCCGCGCACGCCGCGGAACGGGGGATCGGCACGGTGGTCTTCGAGGTCGCCGACGTGCACCGGCTGCCGTACGCCGACGGCGCGTTCGACGTGGTGCACGCCCACCAGGTGCTCCAGCACGTCGCCGACCCGGTGGCCGCCCTGCGCGAGATGCGCCGGGTCACCGCACCCGGCGGCCTGGTCGCCGTCCGCGACGCCGACTACGCCGCGATGGCCTGGTACCCGGAGCTCCCGGAGCTGGCCGAGTGGTCCGCGCTGTACCGGCGGATCGCCCGGGCCAACGGCGGCGAGCCCGACGCCGGCCGCCGGCTGGCCGCCTGGGCCCGCGCCGCCGGGTTCACCGACCTCACCGCCGGCTCCGGCAGCTGGACCTTCGCCGACCCGGAGCGGCGGCAGTGGTGGGGCGAGACCTGGGCCGAGCGCACCGAGCGGTCCGCCACCGCCGCCACCGCCCTCGCCGAGGGCCTGGCCGACGCCGGCGACCTGGCCCGGATCGCGGCCGGCTGGCGCCGCTGGGCCGCCGACCCGGACGGCTGGTTCGCCGTCCTGCACGGCGAACTGCTCGCCCGCCGCTGAGCGGTGACGGTGGGCGCCGCCGCGGTGGGTGCCCACCGTCTTACCCGCCGTTAACCACTCCCGTACCGGCCGGTAGCAATGGCGGCCTACGGTCGGCGCTCGGGTCCGGCCTGTCCCCCACCGGGCCGGGCCCGTTACGGTGGCGGCATGGACGATCACCGGGTGATGCGGCAGGACGACAACGGCAACCGCTACCTCGTCGCCACCGGGCTCGGCCGGGCCGAGGCCGAGGCGCTCGCCGCCGAGTTCGAGGCCCGCGGCCACAAGCAGCTGTACTGGGTCGAGGCCGTCGAACCCCGCACCCCGCAGCGGACGGACACCCCGCAGCAGGAACGGCCCGAGGTCCGGTACGTGGTCGGCGGCGCCCTGGTGCACCGCGGCCGGGTGCTCGCCGCCCGCCGCAACTCGCCCCCCGAGGTCGCCGGTTACTGGGAGTTCCCCGGCGGCAAGGCCGAACCCGGCGAGACCCAGGAGCAGGCCCTGGAACGCGAACTCGCCGAGGAGCTCGGCATCCGGGCCCGCGCGCTGCGCCCGCTGCCCGGCAGCTGGTCGGTGCGGGCCGGCCTGGAACTGCGGATCTGGGCCGCCGAACTGCTCTCCGGCGAGCCCCGCCCGCTCGCCGACCACTCCGAGCTGCGCTGGCTCGGCCCGGGCGAACTCGACGACGTCGACTGGCTCGCCCACGACCGTGAGGTCCTCCCGCACGTCGCCGCGCTGCTCGCCGAGGACTGAGCCCGCAGCCGGCCGGCCGTGGCCACCCCGGGGCCCGGCCGGCCGTGGCCCGCCGACCGGAGCCGGCCGGTCCGGGGCTGAGCCGCCCCCGGACCGGGTACGGGACCGGTGGGGCCGTCCCGCCGCCGATTGCTCCACGCAGCCGAACCGCAGCCGCCGGATCGCGGCCGAATCGGAAAGTCGACCCGCTTGCCGGGATATCAACCCATTGCATGGGGTATGTCACAGTTCGGCAGAATTCATCGGGACCGGCGGGGCGCGGCGGCGCCCCGCCGACCCCTCCCGCACCCGGCCCCGGCCGCGGTGCCCAGCCCACGAGCCGGAGGCGCCGTCGGTGTCGACCACGGGAAACGGCGGGGGAGAGCGGCGGGCCCGTCGCCTCCCCCGGCGCGGATCGCAGCGCACGGCCACCCCCGGCGTGCCCGGCCGTACCACCGGCGCCGCAGCAGGCAGCGCCGCCGCCCGCGCCCG